>DATLRG010000790.1:0-7767 GCA_035534795.1 Chloroflexota bacterium | reverse complement strand
AGCCAGGTCCGACCTGCTCCCCTGATCCTGCACTAAAAAGAGTCATGACGAAGCTTTACGTGATGGTTGGCCTACCGGGTAGTGGCAAGACGACCTACGCGCGGCGATCCCTCGGCGGTGCCCTGCGCGTCTCGCTCGACGACCTGCGGCTGATGCTCTCCGGGCGGACCTTCGACGCGCGGATCGAGCCGGCCGTCGCCGTCGCGGGCGAGGCGGTCCTGGAGGCGCTGGCGCGGCACGCCGCGAAAGCCGGGCGCGACCTGGTCTTCGACGCCACCAACGTGACCCGCGACCGCCGCGCCGCGCCGATCGCGCTCGCGCGCAAGCACGGGCTGTCGCCGGTGGCCGTCTACGTCGAGTGCCCGCTGCCGGTCGCCCAGAGCCGCAACGCGCGTCGCGCCGTGCCCGTTCCGTCCGAGGTCGTCCGGGGCTTCGACGAGCGTCTCGAGCCCCCAACCGCCGAGGAGGGATTCGAGCAGGTGGTCCAGGTCGTCGCGCCCGCGGAAGAGCTGGGACCGGCCACGCCGGTCCACGGGAAGCACCGGCCAGGGCAAAGGAGGAGCGGTCGGTCCTTTCCGAAGGACGGTGGTGCCTGAGGGGGCGGGTCTCACCCTCTGCCAGGACACACCACGAAATTTGCGCGCTCGGCGGGACCAGGGGCGTTGTCACGATGGAGGCGCCGAGCACGCCGAAACGACGCCGCGAGACGTCGTAGGGCAGGGGGAGGGGTTGGGAGTGGGGAGGGAGCTTGTCTTCTGCCCGTTCCTGGGCCCACGCCAGCCAGCCGGCTCGATGTCACCGGAAATTGCTGTAGGTTACGTCCAGCACGGGCGTTTGCGTCAGCAGGCTATCGCCCTCCTCGAGCCGCGGACAGTGCCTTCACCCTCGCTTTCCCTTACGACGTATATCTTGTATCATGACAATACTATGCAGATCATTCACGGGACCTGGGTCCCCGACGAGCCCAAGGACTTCGTCCAGGAGGGCGCATTCTACCTATGGGTGGAGACCGACACGCCGACCGGCAAGCGCTCGCGCTCTGCCGTCGATGGCGTCCATCCGCGGCACCTGGCTGACGCGGCTCTCGAAGTCTTTCTGCGCGAGAAGCTGGGTATTCGGGATACGTACACGGAGAAGGTGTCGCGGGCCTTCTGCCGCCAACGCTTTCTGCTTCCGAGCGCCGATGGCGCCCCGCTGCCATGTTTTGAGCTGCTCCGCTACGTGAGCGAGGACGTCCCCGATCGGTACGAGCTGGCATCCTGGCAGGTCAGTTGCTATCGGGTGCCCAACGTCATCTCCACGCTGAACGACATTCATTTCATCGCCCTCCACGCCGCCGACGAGTTTCAGCTCGGGGCGGATCTCCTGTTCTGGCACCAGTATTCGCGGATCCTCAAGCAGATCATCGCCAAGGACCACTACATTCCCGCTCTGAAGTACCGGCAGCTCGCGCCCACCAAGGGCAAGCGCGGCAGGGACGCGAGCGCGTTCGAGCTCCACCCGTCCTGGGAGATCCTGTCCCATACCTACGAATCGGCGATCGCGCGCTACGCCGCGTCCATGCCGCTGGTGTGCGCCGCGGTTTCGGCGACCGATGGCGACGCCGCGGCGTTCGCGAAGGACGGCCTCCTGCGGCACTTCTCGGAATGCCTGCTGCACGAGGTCGTCACCGGGACCCCCTTCACCGCGAAGTTTGACCAGCAGATCGCAGGGACGTTGCTCTATGGCTGCGTCTACCCATACAAGCCGGCGCTGCGAGCCTCGGGACCCGACGCCGCGCTCGCGGAGTACCGGCAATGGGCGACCTGGCGCGAGAAGCTGACCCAGGCACAGACGGAGGCAGGATTCACCCTCTGCTTCCGGTTAGAGGCTGCTCCGTCGACCGACGTCGATACCTGGCGGGTCCACTTCCTGGTCGCGTCGAAGGAGGATCCGTCGTTCAAGCTGAGCCTGGCCGAGTACTGGCAGCTCGATCGAGCGGAGAAAGCCGACCTTTCGCCGCACTTCGGCCGCGACTTCGAGAAGAATCTCTTGCTGGCGCTGGGGTACGGCGCGCGGATCTATCCAAAGGTGTGGGACGGGCTGGAGACTGCCCAGCCGATCGGCTTCCAGCTCACCCTGGACGAGGCTTTCGGGTTCCTGAAAGAAAGCGCCTGGGTCCTGGAGGACGCCGGGTACACCGTCGTCGTGCCCGCGTGGTGGACGCCGGAGGGCCGCCGCCGGGCGAAGGTCCGCGTCAAGACCTCGGCCCGATCGACGAAAGGGACCGCCGCCGTGGGGACTGGCTACTTCAGCCTCGACGCGGTCATCAGCTACCAGTACCAGCTCTCGATCGGCGGGCAGGTCGTCTCCGAAGCGGAATGGCGCCAACTGGTCGAGACCAAGGCGCCGCTGGTCCAGTTCCGCGGCCAGTGGACGGAGCTGGACCGCGACAAGATGCGGCAGATGCTCGAATTCTGGCAAACGCGCCAGCAGACCGAGCCCGAGATGACGCTCCAGGACCTCCTGAAGGTGGCCACCGCCGCCGAGGACGATCTGGAATGGGACCACGATCAAGCGTTGCAGGCGATGCTGACGAAACTGCACGACAAGAGCGCGTTCGCGCCGATCGAGGCCCCACCCAACCTGCGGGGCACTTTGCGCGATTACCAGAAACGCGGCGTGGCGTGGCTGCGCTATCTCGAGAATCTGGGCCTGAACCCGTGCCTGGCCGACGACATGGGCCTGGGGAAGACTCTCGAGGTGATCGCGCGGCTGCTCGACGAGAAGAACGCAATCGGCGATCTGGCGCCAACGCTGGTGATCGCGCCGACCTCGGTGCTGGGAAACTGGCGGAAGGAGATCGACCGCTTCGCGCCAGAGCTGCGCACGCTGGTCCACCACGGCGGCGACCGGCTCAAGAGCGAGCAGGCGTTCCGGGCAGCGTGCCGCGACCGCGACGTGGTGATCACCTCGTTCGCGCTGGCTCGCCTGGACGAAGAGCTCTTCCGTGGCCTCGAGTGGCGCCGCGTCGTCCTCGACGAGGCCCAGAACATCAAGAACCCCCAGTCCGCTCAAGCGCGCGCGGTGGTGAAGTTTCCGACGCAGCGTCGCCTGGCGCTCACCGGCACGCCGGTCGAGAATCGCTTGCTCGACCTGTGGTCGATCTTCAACTTCCTCAACCCGGGCTACCTGGGCAAGGAAGCGCAGTTCCGCAAGACCTTCGAGCTGCCGATTCAGAAGGAAAACGATCTGGCCAAGTCGGCCACGCTGAAGAAGCTGGTCGAGCCGTTCATCCTGCGGCGGGTCAAGACAGACAAGAAAATCATCGACGACCTGCCGGACAAGATCGAACAGAAAATGTTCTGCAATCTCACCCCGGAGCAGGCGTCGCTGTACGCGGCCGTCGTCAAAGACGTCGAGGAGCAGCTCGAAGAGGCCGAAGGCATCCAGCGACGAGGCCTGATCCTGGCCACGCTCATGAAGCTCAAACAGGTCTGCAATCACCCCGCGCAGTTCCTCCAGGATGGCAGCGCCTTCACCGGCGAGCGCTCCCACAAGCTGAAGCGTCTCGGGGAGATGGTGGAGGAGGTGATCGAGAGCGGCGAAAGTCTCCTCGTCTTCACCCAGTTTAGCGACATCGGGCGAGCGCTCGAGCGCTATCTCACGCAGACCCTCCGCTGCAATACGTTCTATCTCCACGGCGGGACCAGCGCGACCAGGCGGGAGCAGTTGATCGCGGCGTTCCAGGATCCCGAGACCGAGCCGTCGGTCTTCGTCCTGTCGCTGCGCGCGGGCGGCGTCGGGCTCAACCTGACCAAAGCCAACCACGTCTTCCACTTCGACCGGTGGTGGAATCCGGCCGTCGAAGACCAGGCCACCGACCGCGCGTTCCGCATCGGCCAGCAGAAAAACGTCTTCGTCCACAAGTTCGTAGCCATCGGCACGGTGGAGGAACGCATCGACCAGATGATCGAGGACAAGAAACGCCTGTCCTCGACGATCGTGGGAGCCGACGAGTCCTGGCTGACCGAGCTTGACAACGACACGTTCAGAGACCTGATCGCCCTGCACCGCAGCGCGGTCCTGGAGTAGCGACGATGCCACAATTCAGTCGAACCTGGTGGGGCCAGCGGTTCATCGCGGCCCTCGAAGGGTTTACCGACGCGGCGCGCCTGGGTCGCGGACGATCTTACGCAAACAACGGGAGAATCCTGGAGTATCAGATTGCCAAAGGTAAGGTCGTCGCGAAGGTGCGCGGGTCGGTCAACCCATACTTCGGCGTGTACAAGGAGCCGATCTACACGACCTCGGTGACGGTCCAGCCGATCTCGCCGGCCGACTGGTCGAAGGTCATCGCCGACCTGTCGTCGAAGGCTGGCTACATTACCAAGCTGCTGCTGAACGAGATGCCCGATACCGTCGAGGAGGCGTTCTCCGACAAGCGCCTGCACCTCCTGCCGCACGGCAAGGACGACTTCAAGACCACCTGCTCGTGCCCGGACTTCTACAACCCCTGCAAGCACATCGCGGGGGTCTGCTACCTGCTGGCATCTGCGCTGGATCAGGACCCCTTCCTGATGTTCGAGCTGCGCGGGCTCTCCCGCGACCAGCTCAAAACCGAGCTCGCCAGGTCGCCGCTGGGTCAGATCCTGGCCTCGGAGCTGGTGTCGACCGAGGCACCGATCGAGCCCGCGACGTCGTACTACACGACACCCCGGAAGGAACCGGTGGGTACGGCGGTCGGTCACAAGGAATTCTGGACGGGAGCCCGACGGATGCCAGCCCCGACCGAGCCAGCATCCCTACCCGGCGTTCCCGCGCTGCTGATCAAAAAGCAAGGCGACAATCCGCCGTTCTGGCAGAAGGACCAGTCGTTCGTCGCGGTAATGGAAGAACTCTACGAGCGCGTTCGGACGAAGAACAGCCAGATGAAGTGATTTCAGGGAGGAACTGCTGGGACGTGCCTTCGGGGGAATTGGCCCTGTGGGCTAATTCCCCCGAAGGTACGTCCCACCAAGCTCCTCCTTGAGGATCTACCAGGGCCAGGGGCAGAGGCTGCGAGGACGGCGTCGCCCGAGCGGCCGTGGGTCAGGACTTGGCTTGCTGCCCCTGACCGGCCTGCTTCGGTGGCCCCAGGTACTGGCTGGGGTTCTTCAGGAACAGGTTGCGACACTCGGTGGAACAGAAGTGATAGGTCCGATCCTGGTAGTTCGCGTTTGCCCCTTCCTGACCAGGTAGGAGCTTCTCGCCACAGACGGGGTCGCGTTCCATGATCTCCTCCTCGATTCCTGCTTCCTCGACACAGCGATTGACGACAGCGTCGACGGGAGTCTGTCGACGGACCCGCCGGCGCATCGCTCAGTGCTCATGTTACCACGGCAGTAAAGGCCTGTTCCAGGCTCGACGCCTGCGCCGCGGCGAGAGCGCGCTGGACGCGGAGGCCGTACTGGAAGTCGGGGAAGTCCACGTCGCCTTGCAGCGCGGCGGCGAGGCGATCGAGGTGGAGGGTTGGAAAGGCTTCGTAGCTGACCCAGAGGTCCGGGGGAATCGGCAGCACGCGCGCCTCGCCCTCGGGACTGCCATCGCCGAAGCGGGCGAGCCGCACCTCCGCGGCGTCGGTGTCGTAGGTCAGATCGATCGAGCCCTCGTCGCCGACCAGCCGGCATTCCATGCCGTTGCGCCAGCCCGCCGTCACCCGGTCCGCCTGGATGCTCAACAGCGCCCCCGTGTCCGTTCGGGCGAGCGCCGTCCAGATCGGCGGCGCGTCGTCACGGCCGCCCTCCTGGCCGACGATCGAGCGGATCGCGCCCGCGTGGCCCGCGTCGCACCACCAGCAGGCGAGGTCGAGCAGGTGCGAGCCGACGTCGAAAAGCGCGTCGGTGGGCATCGCGCCGGGCAGCTTCTGGCGCGCCTGCCAGTACGTCAGGTGCAGGTGGCGTAGCTGGCCGATCGTCCGCTCGGACAACAGGCGATGGACAAAGCGGTGGCCAGCCAGCGAGTGATAGGTGAAGTTGACGGCGGTAGGCACGCCGGCCCGCTCCGCCGCCACGACCAGCTCTTCCGCCTGCGCGACGTTCACCGCCAGTGGCTTTTCGCAGACGACCCACTTCCCCGCCGCCAGCGCCTCCAGCGCCATGGGGTGGTGCAGGTGGTGCGGCGTGCAGATGAACACGACCTCGACCGACGGGTCTTCGAGCAGCGCGGTCAGCGAGGGGTACGCGGCACAGTCGAACTCCTTCGCCGTCTGCGCGGCCTTTGCCGGGTCCCGGCTGGCGATCGCCGCCAGCCGCGCTCGCCGCGACTGCGCCAGCCCGGCCAGAATCGACCGCCGCACCCGCTGGTTGATCCCGACGACGCCGAAACCCAAGCGCTCGTGCATGTCACCTTGCCCTCATCGCCCGCGTCGTGGCCTCACCCCGTGCCCTACGCCAGGCTCGCCGCCAGCCGCTCCTGGATCACGTTCACCAGAGCTGCGATGGGCACGCGCTCCTGCGTCATGCTGTCGCGATCGCGAATCGTCACGGCCTGGTCCTGGAGCGTGTCGAAGTCGACCGTCACGCAGTACGGTGTCCCGATCTCGTCCTGCCGCCGGTAGCGCCGGCCAATGCTCTGCGAATCGTCGTAGGTCGTCATGAAGTGCCGGCGCAACGGGCCCTGGACCTCGCGCGCCTTCTGCGCCAGCGGCTCCTTCCGCGAGAGGGGCAGGACGGCCACCTTGTACGGCGCGATGCCGGGGTGCAGCTTCAGCACCACGCGCGTGCCTTCTTTATCCGGCTCCTCGTGGTAGGCATTGAGCAGGAACGCCAGGAACGTCCGCTCGACGCCCACGGCCGGCTCGATCACGTAGGGAATGTAGCGCTGGCCGGTCTCGTCGTCGAAGTAGGACAGCTCCTCGCCGCTCACCGCAGAGTGGCGCGTCAGGTCGTAGTCCGACCGGTCCGCGACGCCCTCGAGCTCGCCCCAGCCGAACGGGTAGTTGAACTGGATGTCGGTCGTCGCTTTCGAGTAGTGGGCCCGGTCCTCGGCCGGCACCTCGTACAGCCGGAGGTTCTCCGGCGACACGCCGTAGCGCAGGTGCCAGCTCTTCCGCTGCTCGACCCAGTAGCGAAACCACTCGTCGTCGGTGCCGGGCTTCACGAAGAACTCGAGCTCCATCGCCTCGAACTCGCGCGAGCGGAAGATGAAGCGCCCCGGTGTGATCTCGTTGCGGAACGCCTTGCCGATCTGCCCGATCCCGAAAGGAATCTTCTTGCGCGAGGTCGTCAGGACGTTCTTGAAATCGACGAAGATGCCCTGCGCGGTTTCCGGCCGCAGGTAGGCGACGGCCGCATCCTCCTCGACCGGCCCCACGTGCGTCCTGAACATCGTGTTGAACAGCCGCGCCGGCGCGAGCGCGCCGCCGCAGGCCGGGCAGACCACGCCCGCGACGTCTTCTTCACGGAACCGCTGGCGGCAGACTTTGCACTCCACCAGGCGATCGACAAACTCTTTGACGTGCCCCGAGGCTTCCCAGGTCCGGGGGTTCATGATAATCGCCGCGTCCAGCCCGACCACGTCGTCGCGGAGCTGGATCGTCTCGCGCCACCACGCCTCGCGGATGTTGCGCTTCATCTCGACGCCCAGCGGACCGTAGTCCCAGAACCCTCCGAATCCGCCGTAAATCTCACTGCTGGGGTAGACGAACCCCCGCCTCTTGCACAAAGAAAAGAGCGTATCCAGGTCGACCATTGTTCCTCGCGAGTTGAGGAGGGATGGGGGCCGACCTCACCCCCGGCCCCTCTCCAC
>DATLRG010000789.1:0-6424 GCA_035534795.1 Chloroflexota bacterium | reverse complement strand
GCCAACCCAGCCAAACCAACCTGAAAATTGCAGTACATGGCCGGAGGACGCTTTTGGTGAAACACCTCTTCGGCGTGAGTCTCGTGCAGCGACATCTGCGAGACGATCGTCGGCTCTCCTCGGTTCTCTGGATAGCGCTCGCGGTGGCCTATCTGTGGCTGGCGGTCGGATACAGCTTCGCGATTCCGCCTCAGCAGAGTATCGACGAGGGACATCACCTCGGTTACGTGGCGGACATTGTCCAGGCGCGGGGACTGCCACTGATCCACGCCGGCTCATCGTCCGAGGAGTTTCAGCCGCCGCTGTACTACGTGTCCGCGGCCGCGATCAGCCAGGCCGCGCTGGCGTTGGGCCTGTCGACTCGGCTTGGAATCAGCGAAGCGTTTCTCGAGCTGATCTGTGCGCGCTGGCTCTCGGCGCTGTCTGGGCTGCTCACGGCGTGGTGCGCGTGGCGGCTGGCCACCCTGGTCTTTCGGGGGCGTTCGGCGCCAAGCCTGCTCGCCACGGCGCTGGTGGTGCTCGACCCCACCTTTCTGTCGATCAGCGCGTCGGTCAGCAACGATGGCTTCGCGACGGCGTTTTCCTCGCTGGCGCTCTTGATGGCAGCCGAGACCGCCTTTCGGGGTGTGTCGCGGCGGCGCACCGCCATCGCTGGCGTTGCCCTCGGCCTCGGCACGCTCTCAAAGCTGAGCGCGCTCGTCGCGGCCGGTCCGCTGGTGGTCGCGTTCGTGTTGGCCGGCGTGGCCGCGCGGCGCAGCGGGTCGGTCGCGCGTCACGGAGTCGTCGTCGGTGCGTGCGTCGTGGGGCTCAATGGCTGGTGGTGGTGGCGCGGGTGGCAATTGTACCGCGATCCGTTTGGCCAGAAGCTCCAGGCGGTGCTCAACCCCACCCTGGTGCGTACGCACCCGATGGGGTTGGGCGAATATCCCGGCTCCATTCTCGACCTCAGTCGGACCTATCTCGCGGCGCTGGGACCAAGCGGCTCCGTTCGCGCGCCCGGTTGGGTCTATTGGACCTGGATCGCAGTCCTCGCGGTCGCCCTGGTGAGTCTGGGCCACGTGTGGTTGATTCGTCGGTCGCGACCGTTCGCCGTCACCCCGCGCTCCCGCTTGCTGATCGTGGCCGGCGCCGCGATCGCCACCGACTGCGCGGCCATCGTGTTCTACTCTCAATCCATCGACGGGATCTGGCACGGGCGTTTCCTGCTTCCCGCGAGCGCGGCGATCAGCGTGCTCATCGTCCTGGGCATCAACGCCCTGCCGCGAGCGCGTCGTCTTGTCTTTGTCGCCGTCGGCGGCGGACTCGCCGCCCTCTCCGTGGTCTTCCCAATCGTCTACCTGGCCCCTCTCCGCCAGAGCGCTCGGTTTGTTGCCGGCACACCATCGCAGATCCAGGTCCACACCGACGACAGTTTCGCTCACGGAATTCAGTTGGCCGGGTCGTCGCCGGCCGAGAACAGCGTCGTGGCTGGCACCACCGCGGAGGTGACGCTCTATTGGCGCACGGTGGCCCCGGTGAGCGATGAATGGACCGTCTTCGTCCACCTGGATACCGGCGATGGCCAGACCGTCGCGCAGTTCAACGGGCTGCCGATCTATCCAATGCGCTTCTGGCCGCCCGGAAAGCTAGCCGCCCAACGCGTCCAACTCTCGATCCCACCAGGGCTCCTACCCGGCGTGTATACGCTGAAGGCAGGTCTTTATCGTCATCTCGCGGGAACGTTCGTGTACCCACCGGTCGCCTCGTTCGGCGACTCGACCGGCGCGGTCGAGATTCCCGTCGGACGGGTCCGAGTCCGCCTGGCCTCGCCGCCGCGGATCGCGCGACCCGACCCGGTGGCTTTTCAGGAGGGGGTCGAGCTGCTGGGCTCGACGTGGTCGAACGGGCAGCTCACCGTTTACTGGCGAGCCACCGGCACGCCGTCCAGGTCCTACACCGTGTTCGTCCATCTGCTGGACTCCAGCGGGCGGCTGGTCGCCGGACACGACGGAATTCCCGCGCTCGGCAACTTCAACACGACCGACTGGCGCGCCGGCGACGTCGTGATCGATCCGCACGCGATCCAGGCGCCACCGGGCCGGTACCGCGTGCAGGTCGGCATGTACGACCTGAAGACAGGCGAGCGCCTGCACACCCTCGCCGGCCACGACTCCGTCGATCTCGGTCCGGTGATTGTGCGGTGAGGGGCAGAATCGGCAGTGGGCCCGCGCGGCCTCACCCCCGCCCCCTCTCCATTTGTGCGCAAATGGAGAGGGGGCGAGAGGGTGAGGCCACGCCACCTCGTGGACAGCTTCGCGGGTCAGGATTATCATGGCAAGGGGATCGCTCTCGGTCGTCGTCGACCGGCGTGTCGCGACCGCTCCACCGGCGGAGGATTCAACTCGTGATCGTCGATTCGCACGCGCACACCTTCCCGGATCAAAGCACCGCTCCGGGCTTCGCGCGGTCCGCGGAGTTCTTCCGGCAGCTTCAGCACGGTCTCGCGCGCCACGGCCAGCCGACCCGCCGCGTGCGCGACAACGCCATCGTCGACGGTCCGCCGCTCTGGAGCGCGACCGATCCCTCGCCGAACGGCTTCGTCGACGTTAACTTTCGCGCTGGGCGCTTCGGCCGCTTTCTCTGGACGGTCGACGGCGTCGACTACTACAAGCAGTATCTGCCGGCCTGGCTGGACCCCATCGCCGCGAGCGCGGAGCTGATCGTCGCGATGATGGACCACGCTGGCGTCGATCGTTGCGTGCTACAGAACGACAGCTACTACGGCAAGCTGAACGACTTCTTCGGCGACTGCGTGCGCCGCTACCCCGAGCGTTTCATCGGTACGATCTACGTGGACGAGACCCGCGCCCACACGGAGAGCGGTCTGCGCGAGCTGCACCGGGGTGCGACGCGACTGGGGCTGCGGGGACCGGTAGCGGGTCACAGGACGCTCGCGCGTCGCGGCAACCTGGCCCGGCCTGCCCATGAGCGGAAACAGCGCCAGGCCGTTGATCGCGCGCACGATCGTCCCGAGGACCTGATCGGCAGTCGGGCCCGACCGCTCCGCGTAATCGGCGTAGATGGCGGACAGATCGGCCTCCGCCGCGTCGGTCAGGACGACCCTCACGCGTTTGCCGCGTCGTCGCTCTCGTCGTTCTCCAGCTCGAAATCGGCCGGGACCATGCTCCTGGCCTTGAACCGGGCGACCACGTCCGCGAGGCTCGACAGCCGCCCGGCGCGGGCCTGATCGCGACCCTCGAGGATCATGGCGATCTCGTTGACCCGCCGCTGGCCCTCGTTTCGCAGTACCTCGACCATGATCTCGTTCTTTGCCCGCCCGGTCGCCTGAGCAAGAGTCTCGTAGAGGTCCCGGACCTCTGCCGGCATCCGAATGCTGGTCGTGATCCCCGCTGCCAGTACATCCCTCCTTCGCCAACTGCAACACCATCTGTAGTACAGTATCGGTCCGGTCGCCGGCGCGGTCAGCCGGTTCGTCGTGTCCAGCGCTCTGTCAAGCGGGAACTGAGGGATAGTCTGTGAACAATCGGCCCTCTGGAACCATTGTTCACACACGCTATCCCTCAGTTCCCGCTTGACGTCCGCCGCGTGCGCTACTAGCATTGCCAGCACAACGGTGCGCTGATCGCGCCACGATGGTGTTGGCGGGCCTCTCGCCTGGATCTCGCCGGCTCCGTCCAGCCTCATTGTGCATGCCCAGTGCATCATCCAGGGAGATATTTTGGATTGTCCGTGAGCGTCGTGAACGAAGATCCCGGCTACCTCGACGCGCTGCAGCAGAAGATTGGTCTGACCCATCTGCTGCTCTCGGGGCACCCGGTCCGCCTCTCGTCGGATACGCTCGCGCTCAATCCGTATGCCGGCGCCGCCGACCCGCGGGACGTGGTCAAGGACCTGGTGTGCCGCGGGTTTGATGGAGAAATTCCTGGCAACCTGGACGAGGCCCGAACGGGGCAGGGAGGGCGAGGACCCTCCGTCGCCTTTGGCGACGACTCGGGGCTGCGGCGGGCGATTGACGTGGCCAGGGCCCGCGGCCTCACGGCGTGGTACGTCGGCGGCGCCTGGACCGCGAACAGCCTCATGTTCTGTCCAAGCAAAGAACGGGTCAATGCGTGGCTGGAAGCGGTGTACGCGGACGTCGCGCGGAGCTACGAGGTCGCGGCAATCGACGTCACGCACGCTCGCTACCCGAAGTTCGACTTTGTCGAGTCGTTGTTTCAATGCGCCTGCCCGGATTGCGCCCGCTCGGCGGCCGACCTGGGATACGACCTGCCGGGGATGGTCGACGCGCTCCGTCGCATGGTCGAGCGGCTGGGACGGATTTCGGCCGACAAGCTCGCCGCGGCCGCCCGTGGCTCAGCGGGCTATTTCGACCTGCTCCAGGTCCTGCCCGAGGCCGCCGCGCTTGGTCCGTGGCTGAGCTTCCGTTGCGATCTGCTCGCGCGCAACCTGCGCCGATTTCACCAGGCGGTTCACGCGACAGGGCGTCCGGTGCTCTTCGCCAGCGACACCTATCCGCCGGCGCTCGCGGCCCTGGTCGGCCACCGCTACGGCGAGTGGGCGAGCCATTCCGACTTCTCCAGCCCGTTGCTCTCACACATTTTCGCCTTCATCACGCGGGGCTTCGCGAGCTGGACCCGGTTCCTGCAGGCGCGGATCTCCGGCCTGTCCGAGAGCGACGCACTGACAGCTCTGTACGGGCTGACCGGCTACGACGGGCTGGGCATGCCCGACACGATCGAGGCGCTGGGGCTCGACTGGCCGGACGGAGAGTTTCGCCACGTGCCCATCGTGGGCCTGATGGAACGTGATCTCGAGAAGAGCCGCCGCTATCTATCGCCGGGCCTGCCGAGCTATCCGATCATCCAGGGTGGCGTCTGGCCGGCGGAGGTCGTGCGCGGGCTGATCGCCGCGGCGGACCGCCTGGGGCACGACGGGATCATCTTCCAGGGGAGCGGGTCGCTCTTCGCGTACCCGGGGCGCGCCTGAGAAACACCAGAGCGGTTTTGGGAAACATTGAGCGCACACACGGCCGAGAGCCCGGAGCCCGTAGGGTGGCAGCTTGTCTGCCGCCGCGATGTTTCGACGCTGCACCACGGCCGGGCGGCGGCAGACAAGCTGCCACCCTACGGGCTACGCGCCGGACTGCTCAGTGTCAGGGGAAGTTGCTGTGGCGAGGCCTGAGATTCAGCGTGCCCCACGCGCTGAATCTCAGGCTTGGCTAGGAACCCCAACGCGCTTCGTCGGCATCGAGAGGTGAAGCAGGTGGAAGCACCCTTACAGCACCGCGTTGCCATCGTCACGGGCAGCGGCGGCGGACTCGGGCGGGTGATCGCTCGGACACTGGCCGCCGATGGCGCGCGGGTCGTGGTGTCGGACGTGGATGCGACGCGCGGGCAAGCGGTCGCGGCAGAGTTGGGTGACGTGCTGTTCTTACGCGCTGACATCGCCGACCCGTCCAGTGTCGACAATCTGGTCGGTCAGACCATCGAACGATTCGGGCAAAGTGGGTGAGGGGTTGGCGCAGCCAACCCCTCACCCACCAGCACACCCCCGTCGCATCAAAACCGGTGAGGGACGATGAAGACATCTTTCTGCATGATGGGGTTCGGCTACACGCGGGAGGTCGCGGAGCGCTGCATCGGGCTCGCCAGCCAGCTCGGCTACGACGCGATCGAGTTCTGGAAGCAGTATCTCGACACCGCGGACCTTGATTGGACCCGCCAGCTCTGCGAGCAACACGGCTTGACGATTCTACAGCTCTGCCCTTACTTCGACTTTTCGACCAGCCAGGACACATGCACGGAGAGTCTGCGCGAAGCCGAGAAGTTCGTCGGCTACGCGCGACGACTCGGCGCGGCCTGGATCCGGACCTACACCCTGAACACGCCCAACGCCGAGGCCACCGACCAGCAGTGGGAGCGCAGCGTCCACGCGCTGCGGCAGATTTGCGACCTGGGCGCAGCCCACGGGATCGCGTTTCCCCTCGAAACGCACCAGGTGCTCCACCACGGTCCAACCCTCACCGATACCAGCGCAAGCACGCTCCGACTGCTCGCGCTGGTCGACCGCCCGAACCTGCACGTGGCCCTCCAGACGCCGCTCGTCGGCGAAACGCCGGAGTACAGCGCCGAGCAGCTCGGCCACGTCACGGTGCAGGTGCAAGCCCACAACTGGACCAACGGCAGCGCGACGCGCTGGGGCAAGCTCACCTTCCTCGACTCGGGCGACCTGGACTTCGCGAACTACATCCGAATCCTCCGGAGCAAGGGCTTCGACGGCTACATCTCGATCGACCACCCGAACCACCACCCCTGGGAGGAGACCGCCGCCCACGAGATCACCTACCTGCGGCGACTGATCGCCGAGCTGTAGGAGAGGGTGGGCATGAGGTATGATATGTCTTCATCCTTGATCACAAAGGAGT
>DATLRG010000788.1:0-2485 GCA_035534795.1 Chloroflexota bacterium | reverse complement strand
GGGCCAATTATTCACACACCATCCCTCCGTTCCCGCTTGACGGAACCGTATAATGAAAGCAGGTCGATGAAACCAGGCCATCGTTGACCGTGGATGAAGCGACCGCGACCGAGCCGGTTGGGTCTCGCTCGCTGGTTGTTTCCGCTTGTCCGCCGCGCGCCGCTGTCCCTGATCGCAACGCTCGTCTTGATCCGCTTCGCCGACGAGTGGTTCAGCTTCTTCCCCGCGGGCGCGCTCGAGCCCATTCGTGCCGACTTCAACCTCTCCTACGCGGAAGCCGGCCTGATTCTGGCCGCGCTGCCGGCGGGCGGGCTGCTTGGCCATGGCTTTACCGTCGCGGCCGACTTCGTCGATCGCCGCCTGCTCGGCAGCGCGGGTGCCCTGGTCTTTGGCCTCGCTATGCTTGGCTTCGCCTTCGGGCAGTCGTTCGCCGCGCTGCTCGTGGCGAGCTTCGTCTGGGGGGCGGCGAGCGACGCGTTCATCCACGGCTGCGAGGTCGCGCTGGTCGATCTCTACCGAGACGAGCTCGCGGCTGCCCTCGGCCGAGTCAACGCCTACGGCGCGGTTGGCGACCTGCTGGGCCCGCTGACTCTTGCCGCCGCGACCGCCGTGGGGGTGAGCTGGCGGGTCGTCTTTGCCGGCGGCGGTCTGCTGATGCTCCTGTACGCCATCTGGATCGCCTGGCAGGCTTTTCCCCGGCCAATGTCACCGGTCAAAGAGACATCACCGTTCGCCGCCGTCCTCGCGGTCGCGCGCGATCGCCGCATCATCCTCCTCGGCGTGGTGGACGGCCTCTTCGGCCTGCTCGACGAGCCCTTCCTGGGCTTCACCATCGCGTACCTCGAGCAGGTCCGCGGTGTCTCGCCGACACTGTCGACGGCGATCATCGCCGTCGCGGTCGCGGCGGGCTTCATCGGTTTTCTGGCGGTGCAGCTTTTCACGGCCCGGTTCGCGCCACGGACGCTTCTGCTCGCTTTCGGCACCATTCTCGCCGTGGCGGTCACGGCGCTGGTCGTCGCGCCAGTCGTCCTTCTGCAGGTCGTCGCCGCGTTCGCGTTTGGCTTCGCCGGCGCGACCTTCTACTCAGTCTTGCAGGCGGCGTACCTCGGCCTGCGCCCCGGCCAGGCGGGCACGACCGAGGCGGTCGTCGCGACGATCGGCCTGTTCGGCATCGGCTTCCCCGCGTTGGTGGGCGCGGTCTCAGACGTCGCCGGGCTGGCGGCGGGCCTTGGCCTCTACGCCGCGATTCCACTGGTAGTCCTGTTGCTGCTCGTGCTCGGTGCGGCGCCGACGCGGCCCGCATCGTAGAGGGAATTGTAGAAGGGAACAGTTGGTGAGGGAGGTGCTCCCACCTCCCTCGCCAACTGTTCCTTCCTACAACTCCCTCTGCCGCAGGATCTTCTGCTGATCCAGCGTGTAGCCAAAGCCGTGGCCGGTGGGCAGGGAGAAGTAGCCGTCCTTCGGCTCGTAGAAGTCGGTGTAAAAATACTGGACGTTGTGATTGATCCGGACGCCCCACTCGCCCAGTGGACAGAGCCGCTTGGGGCTGGCGAAGAGCGAGTGAACCGCGTTGCGGCACGATTCATTCGCGTGGGGGACGACCGGAATCCCGAAGGAGGAGGCCAGGGCGATGATCTTGCGCATCTCGGTGATGCCGCCGGCCGCGTTCGGGTCCGGCTGAAGCACCGTCGCGGCCCCGCTTTCAAGAATCTGACGGATATCCCAGCGCGTGTAAAAGTGCTCGCCGAAAGCCAGTGGGACCCGCGTCGCGCGAGCCAGCCGCACGTGCGCCTCCTGGTCGTCGAAATTGAGTGGCTCCTCGATCCACGTCGGACGGTACTCCTCCAGCCGCCGGGTCAGGTCGATAGCGTAGAGCAGCGAGTTCACGCGCGGATTCGATAGCAGGCAATCGACCATGATGTCGACGTCCCAACCGACCGCCTCGCGCACGGATTTGATCAGAGCGACGTTGCGGCGGAGGCCCTCCGGCCCCGCCTGCGCGTTGCAGGGCAGGTACCACTTCAGGGCGGTGAAGCCCTTTTCGACCCAGGCGACAGAGTGCGCGGCAGCGGTGGCCGGCTCGGTCGAGAAGCCGAGCATGCCCACGTAGGCGCGAAGCCGCTCGCGAGTCGGACCGCCCAGGAGACGGTAGACCGGCTCTCCTCCGGCTTTGCCGATCAAATCCCAGAGGGCGAGGTCGAGCACGGCGATCGCGGGCACGCGCTGGCGGACGTACGAGCTGTGATAGAGCTTCTCCCAGAGGTATTCGACGCGGAACGGGTCCTCGCCGATCAGCAGGGCGCCGACAGCCTTGACGTCGGACGAGCCACCGTGGGTGAGGCCGGTCACGCCCTCGTCAGTTTCGATCAACGTGTAGGTCTGCCGGTAGGGCGAGACCGCGTTGCTGGCAAGGCCGCCCCGCGGCGTTTCGTACATGGCCAGACCAGCGCGGTCGGCGCCTTCGACCTCGAGGACGCGCACGTTC
>DATLRG010000787.1:0-2763 GCA_035534795.1 Chloroflexota bacterium | reverse complement strand
GGCCTGGGATCGCGGGCGGTACGCCCGCGATCCCAGGCCGCCCCATACGTGTGTGCTAGACCCCACGTCCCGCGTCGATCAGCGGGAGGAGCTCCTCCAGGCCGAAGACCACCTCGCGGCCCGCGTTCGGCGCCTCGTTGGGGAGGACCGAGCCGACAATCTCGTACGAGCGCCTGATTTTCTCGCGAATCGCGGTGGCCTGACCGGCGCTGGCGGCCGGGTACACCCAGACCATCAGGTCGGCCAACATATCGTGGTAGAGGAACGGCACCGCCGCGTCGACCTCACGCCCACAGGCGGGACAGCGGGCGCGGTTGAAGTGGCCGGCAAGTATGCGGTTCTTGAGATCGGGCTGCAACGTCACGTTGGCAGACTTGAACACGTCGGCCTCGAACGTCTCGCCACAGGAACAGGTAAACGGACGTCGGTGAGGTTTGCTCATCAGCCAGTACTCCTTTGGTTACCCCATATTCTACCGACCAGAGCGCAAAACGCCAAACGCAAGCTCCCGACTCCCGCCGTTGTCCTGTACAATGGACCTATGGCGCGCTTGGTCCACGGATTGATCCTGGCCGCCCTGTTGGCTGGCTGCCGCGCGGTCGCGGCGCCGGCGCGGGCGACGACGGAGGCGAACGTGTCGTTTACCCTGCGAAGCACTGCTTTTGCGAACGGGGCGGCGATTCCCCGACAGTACACCTGCGACGGAGCCGATCAGTCTCCCCCGTTGGAGTGGTCCGAGCTCCCCGATGGGACAACCAGCCTGGCCCTGATCGTCGAGGATCCCGACGCACCCCATGGGACCTTCATGCACTGGGTCCTCTACAACCTGCCGCCGGCGCCACCCGAGCTCGCCGCGGGCGTTCCCCACCAGGCGATCATCGCGAACGGCGCGCGCCAGGGGCGGAACGACTTCCGGCGCGTCGGCTACGGGGGTCCGTGCCCGCCGCGCGGCCCGGCCCATCACTACCACTTTTCCATGTATGCCCTGAACGCGTCCCCGGATCTCACGCCGGGCGCGACGGCCTCCGAGCTGCGCGCGGCCATGGTGGGCCACACCCTGGGCGAAGCCGAGCTGATCGGGACGTACGGACGATAGAGGCGAGCGAACCGGGCCCGATCAACCCACGGGAGCCTTTTCACTTTCCGCGGCAACGCTCGGCCGTTCCGGAGCGGGCGTCGTATACAGCCGGCGGTCATCCGAGGTGAGGCAGCGGCCGGTGGCGATCTCAAACTGCCAGCCGTGCATGGTGCAGGTCAGGATGCCGTTCTGCACCTCGGCAAACCGAGTCAGGTCGGCCTTGAGGTGGGGGCAGCGCCGCTGGACCATGTACGCGCCGCACTGCCACAATTCGTGGACCGGCGACCGCTCGGCGTAGTAGCCCTCGGCGTACTGGAGGCGCTCCGGGGTTAGGCACTTGAAGAAGTTGTAGACGTACTCGTTGTACGCTCCGACCCGCTCGGCCTCGAAGCGGCAGGAGAGAAAGATCGAGTTGACCCAGTCCTCCTCGTGCGCGACGATGCAGGCTTCGACCAGCGCGCGGTCGATCCAGAACCGATAGCGGCACTCTTCGTCGTTCCAGCGGTACACCTGCCGGTGAACGAAGTCGATCGCGATCTGTTCACCCGAGCAGTCGAGCAGGACGCGGGAGTTGACGCCGGCGCAGGTGAGGTCCGCCATCCGCAGGAGCGGCTCGAACCAGTCCTTGAGCGCCGGCAGGATCTCAACCTGCCCGCGCGGCCACGTCTCCTTGATCGCCTGGATCCGCGGGCGCTGACGGGCGTGGTAGGCCTCGAGGTAGCCGCGCTTGTCCGCGAAAATCGCCTCGATCTCGGCGTCCGGCAGCGGATGGGCCAGCGAGCATTGTCCGCCCTGTAGCTCGATCACGCTCCCGGGCACGACCAGATGCCCGCGCTCGTTCCCATGGTCCCGCAGGTACCGCAAGAACACGGTCTGATCGCAGAAAATGTTGGTGGGTACGTTGTCGACGTCGTTGAGGTAGAGCAGGTCGTCGTCGAGGAAGCACGGCGGGCCAGCGGAGGGAAAGACGTGCGGAGCGCCGACCGCCTCCGCGTAGCGCAGCGCTCGGGCCTGTTGATTTTCGCGCTTCTTCTTGGCCAGGGCGTCCTTCGCCTTCTGCGGAAGACGGTAGACCATCGGGTACCAGATCGCTCCCGAGAACTGGAGGAAGTGGGCGTGGAAGGGCCGCATCGCCTGGAGGGCGTCCACGTCGAGCGGGTGCGCATCGTTCTGATCAAGGAGGCGCGTTTCGCCGTCGTCGACGATCAGCGACGAGTCCCCAATCGGCCCGTCGCTCGGCGCGGTAAGCGCGACGATGGTGAAGCGCAGACCGTTCGTCTCGACCGTCTCACCGTTGCGGGTCTTGACGAACGAGCTGAATCCGAGGGAGCGCAGCTCGCGCTCGAGACGATCGACCGGGAAATCTGGCAGCAGGACCGTCGCGCTCTTGTCGACGTGGTCCTTCAGGAATTCAGGATCGAAGTGGTCGTGGTGCAAGTGCGAAATGTAGAGAAAGTCCGGGTGTCCAATCGCGGCGCGATCGATTCCCTCGTTGCTGGGGAAAGGGAACCACGAGGCGAAGTAAGCCGGGTTGAACCAGGGGTCGCAGAGGATGCTTCCTGCCCTGGTCTCGACGAAGAGGCCAGCTTGCCCGAGAAACGTGATCTTCATCCTATCGTTCCTTCATACTCGGCCACTGAGCGTCAGGGAGGGAATGATGGAAGAGGTGGGTGAAGAATTGGCCC
>DATLRG010000786.1:0-4585 GCA_035534795.1 Chloroflexota bacterium | reverse complement strand
AAAGAACTAGGCGTATTGCCGTACGCTGGCCATTCGACTATGATTCACCCAGAGCCGCCAGCGATGGCAGGACTGCGCGGATGCGGGGAGCGATCACCGTGGCGACGACAGTGCTACCACCCGGACTGACCCCAGACGCTATCCGTCTGGCCGTCCGCGAACGCTACTCTCAGGTTGGGGCCCACCCCGATAGCGGCTACAATTTCCGCGTCGGGCGGGTATTCGCCGAAGCGCTCGGCTATCCGGCGAGCATCCTCGATCAACTGCCTCCCAGTGTTTGGGAGGCGTTCACCGGCGTCGCGACGCCGAGCCTCGTCGCCGACGTTCGCCCCGGCGAGACCGTGGTGGACCTGGGCTGCGGCGCCGGCCTGGACCTGGCCCTGCTGAGCTGGAGGACCGGTCCGCGCGGTCGCGTGGTAGGAATCGACGTGGCCGACGGCATGGTCGAACGCGCTCGCCGAAATCTGGCCTTGCTCGATCTCCGCCAGACCGAGGTCCACCACACGTCGGCGGATGACACGGGCCTGCCAGACGCCGCCGTCGATTGGGCCATCGCCAACGGCATTCTGAATCTCTCGACCGACAAAGACGCGATTATTCGCGAGACCGCGCGCATCCTGCGTCCCGGCGGACGGTTCCTGCTCGCCGAGACCACCCTGGCGCGCCCGCTTCCACCCGACGCGGTCGGCAGCCTGGACGATTGGTTCCGCTGAATCGGCGGGGCGCTGCCGGAGGTAGCGCTGCTCGCGGTGATCGAAGCAAATGGGCTTCGTGTCGTCGACGTCCTCCAGCGTGGTCGCAACGCCCGCACCGGAGCGCAGGAGTCGCAAGTGTCGCTGATCCTTGCGGAACGCCCGGGGGCGTCCACCCCGAGGTCGGTCCGCACCGCGTCGCCCATCGTCGATCATCGACGAGTGCATGCTACCGTTCAGCGCGCCTACGCCAAAATCGCGCTCTTCCCGCGGCGTACCCATCCGGTGAGCGTCGGCAGGACTCACGCCCTGGCGCTTGGTTACCCGCGCGAGGCGTTAGGGCGGCTTCCCGCCCTGGCGGTCGAGTCCTTCTGTGGAGTAGCCTACCCCGTGGACGCGATGGCCGTTCGAGTGGGCGACGTCGTCGTCGACGTCGGCGCCGGCAGCGGGGTCGACGCGCTGCTGGCGGCTCACCTGGTCGGGCCTTTGGGGCAGGTGGTCGGGATCGAGCTGACGGAAGAATTGTTCCGCAAGGCCGCCAGGGCGGCTGGTCTGGCGAAAGCGACCAATCTCCGGTTCGAGAGGGGCAGCGCCGAGGATCTGCCCTTACCGGGCGCGTTCGCCGACGTCGTCCTCGCGAATGGGGTGATCAACTTGCTCGTCGCCGACAAGGATCGGGCGCTCGCGGAGGCGTGGCGGGTGCTGAAGCCCGGCGGCAGGATCGTCCTCGCCGACGTGGTCGTGCCAGCGGCGGCGCCGCTCGCAGAGCGCGCGGTACCGGAGCGATGGGCGACCGATCTCGCCGGGCCGGTCGACGAACGCGAGCTGCTCGACCTCCTCGGCGAAGCCGGTTTCTCCGATGTCGAGGTACGAGGCACGAGCGAGCCCTTCGCGCGCACCGTGCTGGCAGAGACGGCGCCGCGGGTAGGGGCAACGGGAGTGCTGGTGGTTGCCCACAAGACTCGCGGTCGTCATCCCGCCGCGATCCGCGACATCAAGGAGCATCCGACAGACGATGAGTAAGCCGGACGTGGATCTGCGCACCTTCGACGATGGCTCCTGGCTGCGGCTCGGCCTCTATTGCCCCGCCTGTGGACGCTGGGTGTCACGCGACGAGCGCGGGGCACATCACCCAATCGAGTTGCCACCGCGTCTCTGGGTCTACACGAACTACGACTGCAACCTGCACTGTAGCTACTGTCTCGTCTCGTCGAGTCCCTGGGCCGAGCGGCGAGGAATCGACGTTCAGCGCTTTGCACGGTTGGCCGGTGAAGCGATCCAGCTGGGCATCGACGATTTGTTTTTGACTGGCGGCGAGCCGTTCCTCGTCCCCGAGATCTTCCAGATGATCGCGCTGACCGCACCGCGCGTGCGTACGACGGTCCTGTCCAATGCCATCGCCCTGCGCGGCAAGCGTCTGGAAAGGCTGCTCGCGGTGAACTCCCCCAACCTCTGGATTCAGGTCAGCCTGGACGACGACGAGCCGGGCATTCACGACCAGTATCGTGGCGCGGGAAGCTGGCGTCGCGCGGTCGACGGAATTCGGCGCTTGCAGCAATCCGGCGTTCAGGTCAGGGTCGCGACGACGGTCACTCCCGAGCTCGAGCCGCGCCTTCCGCGCATTCGCGCGTTCGTCCAGCACACACTCGGCATTCCCGAGGACCACCACATCGTCCGTCCGCTGCTCAAACGCGGATTTGCCGAGCAAGGACTGGAGGTGAACAAGGGCAACCTGATCCCCGAGCTCACCGTCGACGTCGACGGCGTGTACTGGCACCCCTCCGGCACCGATGCAGACTTGCTGGTGACTCCCGACACGTCCTCCCTGCGCACCGCGCTCGAAGAAATCGCTCGACTGGTCGTGACGCGTGCCGAGGGCAGCACGCTCCAGGCATTCCGTTGAGGATGAATTCTTGCCCTCCGGGTGAGGGTGTCATCGCACTGATGGCCAAAGCGCCGATCGCCGGAACGGTCAAGACGCGGTTGATCCCGCTGCTCGGCCCACGGGCGGCGGCCGAGCTGTATCGCAATTTTCTTGTCGACACGCTCGCCACCGCGCGGCGAGTCGCCGGCGCGGCTACCTGCGTCATCTGCCCGGATGAGGAGCACCGCCAGATGCTCATCGACCTCGTTCCGACCGACGTCGTCGTTTTGGCGCAGCCGCATCCCGGTCTCATGGCTGGCCTGGCGTGGTCGCTGAGCGCGTTGTTCGAGCGCGGCGCGTCCAGGGTGCTGCTGATCGACGCCGACAGCCCAACCTTGACCGCGGACCTGCTCGCCGAAGCCTTCGGATCGCTCGACGAGGTCGACGTGTGCCTGGGGCCGTGCCTGGACGGCGGCTACTACCTCGTCGGCACGCGACACGACTGCCCCGGACTCTTCGAGGGCGTCGCCGCCTCGACGGCAGCGACCTTCGAGCAAACGCTCATCCAGGCTAAAACTCTCGGCCTGACGACACGCTCGCTGGCGCGCTGGCTCGACGTCGATACACCCGCGGATTTCCAGGAGTTTCTTGACCATCTCACCCGACAATCTACTGGAGCCCCGGCCACGCGCGCCTGGCTGGAGCACGCCGGCTGGCTCGCACGAAGTGATGAGTGATGAGGACCGAGAGGAGACGACCACGTCTCCACTCGGTCCTCATCACTCATCACTCATCACTCATCACTCGCTAGGGGGGCGGATGCAGCCCGATTCGTGGACCTACTGCCATTACTGCGGCAGCCGCTTGATCGACCAGGCTGTCGAGGGAAGAATGCGCCAGGTCTGCGCCGGGTGCGGTCGGGTGATCTATCGGAACCCGGTGCCCGCGGCGGGGTGCGTCATCCAACGCGAGGGAAAGCTGCTCCTGGCCCGACGCAAGCACGCGCCCTGGAAGGATCACTGGCACTTCCCATCTGGCTTCGTCGAGTACGACGAAGACGTCGAGACGACGGCGGTCCGCGAGATTCGCGAAGAAACCGGCCTCGTCGTCCAGATCGACGGCATCTTCGGCGCCTACTCCTACTTCGACGATCCCCGCAAAAACGGCATCATCATCCTGTTCTCGGCCAGGATCCTCGACGGTGATCTCCGCGCGGGCGACGACGTCGGCGAGGTGAACTTCTTCTCGGCCGAGGCGCTGCCGGAACCGATCGGCTTCGCCTCACACCGTCGTGCCCTCCGCGACTGGGTCGCTCGGCGCGGGTAGGCTGCCGTGATCTCCGTCGTCATCCCGACTCTGAATGAGGAAGGTGTTATCCTTAAGGCGATCGAGGCGCTGCGGCAGGAGCGAGTCCCATGCGAGATTCTCGTCGTCGATGGTGGAAGCCGAGACGCCACCGCCTCCCTCGTGCGCGGGCTGGGTCCGCCGGTGCGCCTCGTCGAGCAGTCCGACCATGGTTTGCGCGGCCGCGGTGCCGCGTACAACCAGGCCGCGTGCCTGGCCCGTGGCGATGCCCTGGTCTTCCTCCACGCCGACACGCGCTTGCCCGACGGCGGCCTCGGCTTGATCGAGTCGGCATTGGAAAATCCCACCGTGATCGGCGGCGGCTTCCTCCCCGCCTTCGATCGAACCGGCGACGGGCGTGCGCGGCTAGCCCTGGGCTTGGTCGAGCGCGGTTGGCGATATCGCAGCCGGACATTCCGCTGGTTCGCGGGAGACCAGGCCCCGTTCATCCGGCGCGCGGCGTTCTTCGCCTGCGGAGGCTATCCGGCCGTGCGTCTGGCGGAGGATTGGGCGTTCGCCGCGCGGCTCCGGTCGATCGGGCCGGTCGTGGTGATCGACCGACCGGTGGGAATCAGCCCGCGCCGCCATCTGGCCAACGGCGTTCTCAAGACGCTGTTCGTCACCGGGTCCGTCGAAGTGATGTATCGGGCCGGCATCGAGTCGGCCTTCCTGGCGCGCTGGTACC
>DATLRG010000785.1:0-5754 GCA_035534795.1 Chloroflexota bacterium | reverse complement strand
CCCAGACCGACAAACGGAGTGCCGTCGGAGAATTGGAAGTAGCGGGAATCGGTTGGGCTGACGTGGAGGAAGCCGTGGTTGCCGGCCAGGGGAGGCTGCACGGCGAAGCTGCCGACGTTGCTGGTGACCCAGGCGCTGCAGGGATTGGCACCGGCCGGGCAGATGGAGGCGTCCTGGGCGCGGACCTGATACTGCCAGGTGCCCAGGGCGGTAGGAGCGAAGCGCACCTTCCAGACCGGGGAACCCTGGGGGTAGAGCCACTCGGCGCCGTTGATCTGCTGGCGCTGGTAGTCCTGGTAGAGGAAGCCGGGCTGATGGAGGGCCTGGGACCAGTCGGACTGGCCGGGCGGCAGGAAGAGGCCCTCGACGGAGATGCCGGTGGCAGCGGGGAGACCGGCTGGCGGGGCAGGGTCGTAGGGGAACTGGAGGTCGGTCGCCACCGTGTTCGCCACGCCGAAGGTCAGCTCGAACTTACCATATTCATTGACGCTCGACGCGCTCGCGGTGACACTCGAGACGCTGAGTCCACTCGCCGCAGCAACCTTCGGAGAACCCATGGTCACGCTCCCGGCGACCAGACCGGCGAGAAACAGGACATTCACCACGAGCAGGAACGTGGAAGACCTGTGACGCATGAACAATATCCTTCGGCTCAGTCACGCCTACGGGCGCCAACGGAGCATCGTGTATTTTCAATGCCTGATACAACGGTACTTACGTGGGTGCCGGGCAACAATGGGAGAAGAGTCGTGTCCGGGGCCAGCCATAAGTCCCCCGTTGACCGTGTATCCAAGGACGTTCGCGTCAGCCGGCCAATGGGCCAGTCCTGGACATAGCACAGCCATCGCTGCAGCCCGAGTTTTCGGACGCTCTTCTGTAAGAACAACTCTGCGCTGCTTCACGACGCGAGCACAGCGGCAGCACACCGGCGCGTGCCGAGAATGCCGTTAGCGCCAGGCACGCGGCCACGTCGTGGGCAGGGTCTTTACTTCGGTGGCATCACGGAGAATTGCGACGCCGATGGGACTTCACCCTGGATCGAGTCGCCTGAGGAGAATCGGCCTGGTCAGTGGGGTCCGGCGATTTGCCCGGGCGATCGTTGACACGATGACACTCCTCTCGTTCCTGCGTGTGCGCACAGACCCGGCTCGACGGTAAAGTGGGAGCCGACGGTCCCCGTACACGCAGCCAGCTAATGGCCCTCACTACGAAGGGCCATACGAGCGCTAGGGTGCCTGGTGCGATGGAATACGGATAAGCGGACCGTCAGGGCGGGGGTTCGGGGGTGTCCCCGGAAAACCCTCCCAACCCGGCGGGGCGTGGCAGGGGACCAGAGCAAAAACGGTCCCCTGAGCATGCACTGGTGCTTTGCCACGGGAGGTAGCGGGGAACCGGCTTGGGAAAAAGCGGCCCAGTGGGCCAGTTTTCCCACGCCGGCTCCCCGATACCTCCCGTGATTCACCCACGAGCACGCCCGTCACAGTTGGAAAAAGGAGAACCAGCCGTCGTTCGGAAGGTTGCATCCGAACATGCCACGTAGGATACACCAACGACGCGAGAGATAGCAATTAAAAAAGCATTAGAACTGTGAATATTCCGCCCGGTGTGCGTATCTTCTGCCACTCCGTCGTTATTGGGTAAGACTGCTCACGTTATTGGGTAAAACTGCTCATCGGTAGGTTGTGATGAGAATCTTGCTTTTGACTCAGATCGTGCCATATCCGCTCGACAGCGGGCCGAAGATCAAGACCTATCACGTGCTGCGGTACCTGAGTCAGCACCACGAGGTACACCTCGTCTCGTTCGTGCGCTCGACCGGCGAGCTTGCTCACGCCGAGTCCCTGCGGCGCTTTTGTCAGAGCGTGACGGCGGTACCGCTGCGACGATCGCGGATACGAGACGCTGCCTACCTGATGCGCGGCCTGGTTGTCGGGCGCCCGTTCCTGATCGAGCGGGACGATTCGGCGGCGATGCGGCGGGCGATCCGGGAGCTGATGGGCCAGCATGCGTTCGACGCGGTCCACGCCGACCAGCTTTCGATGGCGCAGTTCGCGGAGCACCTTCCGCTACCGCTGCGGGTACTGGACGAGCACAACGCGGTCTGGGCGATCGTTCGTCGGGCAGCCGAACACGCTGGTGTGGGCGCTGGCCGGTTGCTGGCCGAGCTAGAGTGGCGCAGGCTGCGCGCCTACGAAGGAGACGTTTGCCGGAGCTTCGATCGCGTGGTGGTCGTCAGCGAGCAGGACCGCGCGGTACTGGAGTCGGCCGCCGGGGAGCGAATTTCCGCCCGGGTCATACCGATCGCGGTGGACACGAAGGAGTGGGCCTTCGCACCACGGCTGCCGGAAGCCAGGCACGTGGTCAGCGTGGCGACGATGTTTTACCCGCCGAACGCCGAGGGCATCCGCTGGTTTGCCCGTGACGTCTTCCCTCTGGTGCGCCAGGCCCTCCCCGGAGTCACGTTCTACGCCGTGGGCAGCCGCCCGCCCCGGAGCATGACCCGACTGGCGAGTCGGACGAATGGTGTCGTCATCACCGGCTACGTCGCCGACCTCGCGCCCGTTCTCCGCCAGAGCGCGGTGCTGGTCGTTCCGCTGCACTCCGGCAGTGGAATGAGGGTGAAGATCCTCGAGGCGTTCGCGCGCGGCATCCCCGTCGTCGCGACGACGGTTGGCGCCGAGGGCATCGACGCCCGGCACGGGGAACACCTGCTCGTCGCCGACGACCCGAAGGATTTCGCCCGCGCGGTCATCCAGGTTCTGCGAGACCCATCGGAGGCGTCCCGGCTGGCACGGGCGGCCCGCGCCATGATCGAAAGCCACTACGACTGGCGGTTGGCGCTCTCGGGCCTGGACGACGTTTACGCGGCGGGCGAGTCGACTGGTCTGGCACGCGCGCTCCCGTCGGACGACGACGGCTCGATCGTCGCCCCGCGTCCCGCGCCCGACTGTTGATGGAAGACTTCCTGGATCGCGCCGGTCCCTGGTTTGTCACCCTGGCCCTGCACAACTGGCCAGTCCTGCTCTCCGCGGTGCTGGTCTCCTGGGCGGCTCTCCGGGTCTACGCGTGCCCGACTCGCCGGCGGGTCCTGCTCCTTTACGGGTTATTCATTCTGGTGCTGGCCTTCGAGTACCAGAAGCACGGCTTGACCTACGTTCGCGGTACGACCGGCTACCTGTTCAGCGCAGAAGCTAACCCGGCTTTGCGACGCCTCAGCCAGTTGACCTTGCTGGACGCGTTGCCAGTCGCACTGTACCTGCTTGGTCTGGCATTCCTGGTCCTCTCGGCGCTGCCGGCCCGCCAGGTGGGCCCCCGCGGCGGCGACGTCCCCAGGGCCTGATGGGACAGTCGGCACTCCCGGCGACGACCGTGAACTGGAGAACGCATGCGAGTCCTGTTCGTTACCCCGTACGTCCCTTCGCCCATCCGGGTCCGTCCCTACCATTTTCTGAGAGAGCTAGAGCGGCGACACGACGTGGTCGTGCTGACTATCTGGCAGAGCGAGCAGGAGCGACGTGACCTCCTGGCCCTGAAATCACTGGTCCCCACGATCGGGGTTCACCTGGGTCGGTTGCGCGCGCTCGCCAACTGTCTCCGCGCCCTGTCGAGCGGCGTGGCCATGCAGGCGGCCTACTCTCAATCGCCGGACCTGGCGCGACTGCTCCGATCGGTCGCGGTCGAGAGTGCCCCGCACTCCGCTGTTTCGGACGCACTGAACGGTCCCTTCGACGTGGTCCACGTCGAGCACCTGCGGGCGGCGCACGCCAGAGAGTACCTCCCAACGCGCACGCCGACTCTCTTCGATTCCGTCGACTGCATCTCGCTCCTGCTCGAGCGGACCTTACGGAGCAGCCACAGCGCGCGCCAGAGGTTGCTCGCCCGGGTCGAGCTACGTCGGACCCGTTCCTACGAGGCTGGGCTGCTGGCGCGCTTCGACCGGGTGACCGCCACCGCTCCCGAAGATGCCGATGCGCTACGCGCTCTCGCGCCCAGGGCCGACGTCGTGGTGGTGCCGAATGGCGTGGATTGCGCGTACTTTCGGCCGCTCGCGGCAGCCCGCGAACCGGCGACCCTCGTATTCTCCGGGAAGATGTCCTATCACGCCAACGCCACGGCCATTCTCTACTTCGTCGACCAGATTCTTCCCCTCATTCGGCGCACTCGGCCGGACGTCCGCCTGAGCATCGTCGGAAGCAGCCCGTCCGGCTCGATTCAATCGCTCACGCGGGATCCAGCCATCACCGTGACCGGCTACGTGCCGGACCTGCGCGACTTTCTCGGCCGCGCTGCCATTGCGATCTGTCCCGTCACCATCAAGGTCGGCATTCAGAACAAGGTGCTGGAAGCGATGGCGATGGGTGTACCGGTTGTCGCGACCACGGCCGGGGCGGCCGGGCTGACCGCGCAAGCTGGCCGTGATCTGCTGGTTGCCACGGGCCCGGCGGAATTTGCGGACCACGTCTGCGCTCTGCTGGCCGATCGCGATCGCGCCGAGCGTGTCGGCCAGGCAGGTCGGGCGTACGTGCAGGCCCAGCACCAGTGGGAAGCAGCCGCCCACCAGCTCGAGACCCTGTACGTCGAGGCAGTCGAGCACCGCGCGGCACTCGTAGCCGGTCGTCGGTAGTGCGCTGATGCACGCCCGGGCCAGCAGGCTCGATCGATGGAGAGAGTAGGAGGGCATCATGTTGATGGTGAGAGCACCCTTGCGGATCAGCCTGGCCGGTGGTGGGACTGACCTGCCGGCCTACTACGAGCCGCACGGCGGCCTCGTCGTGTCGACGACGATTGACAAGTTCGTCCACGTTCAGGTTCGCCCGAATGGTGCCGACAGCGCTCAGGTGACCTCGGCCGACTATCAGACTTTTTACCGTCACCATTGCGGAACGCCGGCAAACTGGGATGGCCATCTCGCGCTGCCCGCGGCAGTGCTCCGGATCTTCGAGATCGACCGCGGCATCGCGCTTTTTCTGGCGTCCGAGGTGCCTCCGGGAACAGGCCTCGGCTCGTCGAGCGCGACGGCCGTCGCGCTCGTGCAGGCGATCGCCGCCTACCGGCAGCAGCCGCTGTCCCGTCAGGAGATTGCCGAGCTGGCGTGCGAGATCGAGCTGATCAAGCTCGGAGCCCCCATTGGCAAGCAGGACCAGTTCGCCGCCGCGTACGGAGGTCTGAATGCGATCTCTTTCGACGGCACCGGCGTGACGGTCGAGCCCATCGAGGTCCCGCGGGACACGCTGGCAAGATTGGAGCGCCGCCTGCTTCTCTTCTTTACCGGGACCGCGCGGGACTCGGCGACGATCCTCAAAGAGCAACGCCGAGCGACCGCGGACGGGAACGAGCAGACCGTGGAAGCGCTGCACCAGATCAAAGCCGCGGCGGTCCTGTGCCGCCGCCTGCTCGAATCGGGCGACCTGGACGGGATCGGCCGACTGCTCGACGAGGGGTGGCGCCTGAAAAGGCAATTAGTGGAGGGGATCACCAACCACGCGATCGACGACCTCTACGACCTCGCTCTCGCCCGTGGCGCGACCGGCGGCAAGATTACCGGCGCGGGTGGCGGGGGATTTTTGCTCCTCTACTGTCACGAGGCTCAGCAGCGGGGTCTCACCGAGGCGATGGAGCAGCGTGGCCTGCGCCGGATGGACTTCCGCTTCGAGCGGCGTGGCGTCGCGAGCACCACCGTCGATTGGGATGACGAAACAGCCGACGAGGCCGAGCGCGTCGCCGAACCCGCTCTGATCTCGAGTCTGGACGGAT
>DATLRG010000784.1:0-2336 GCA_035534795.1 Chloroflexota bacterium | reverse complement strand
TGGTTGGCGTTCAAGGTGACGCTGCGCGAAGACGCCGAGTGGTACGAACGTGCCTGCCGCGGCGACATTCCCGAGATCCACAGCCTGGACTACGTGGGGCGCCGATTGATTGCCTGACGTCTTGCCCGAGCCCTGAGCCAGCGAGGGCTCGCGCGCCGGCTCGGTGTGAGCGAAGCGGTCGTGTCGGGCGACGAGCACAACTTGTACCACGGGATCGCCGCCTTGCGTGCCTAGCGGGTGATCGAGGCGCTTGGCGGCGCCCTCACTGCTCGGTTAGAGTAATAGGCGAAGGTACGCCTCGCAGCATCTCACTCGCCGACGGCCGAATCCTGATGCCTCCCACCCGAGGCGGTCCTGGTCACGAGCGCGTCGTTTCGTATCACAAGTCCCGTCCGTTCAAGTGTCGCGATCGCATCCTTCAGCCGGGTCATGACCAGCACTCCAGTGCGGTCGTAGCCGAGCAGGCGCGCGGTCTGAACGATCAGCGCCTCCTCGGGCAGGGAGAAGCACTCGTCTAGCGTCAGCAACAGCGCGCTGGCGATCTCCTCGAGGGCGACATGGTCGACCGCGCGGGGCTTGCCGCCGGGACCCGACCTGCGGACGGGAACGTCCGTCGCCGAGAGATCCGGCGGCCAGAGGAAGTCTCCCCGCCGAACGGCCCTCTTCTGGCGCACGGCGATATCGATGCCACGGTTGATCTGCTCAGCGACCCGCTCGCCGATGCGCTGGAACCCATACGAGCGGGCGATCAGTTCGCTCACCCGACCGACATGGACCGGCCCTTCCTCCCGTACGCTCCGAGCGACGAGCGATGGTATAGCTAAGGCGGCCGCGGACGGCTCGTAGAACTGGTTGGTATCCGTCCGGGCGGGAAGCTGCGCCTCGATGTACGGTTTGAGTTGATCGGCTGCCCTTCGCGTCGGCGGCTCCAACGTCGCTAGAGTCAAGAGCGATGGTGGCGTAGGGGACGGCTCAATACGCTGAACGTGAGGTGCATCCGTCACATCGACAGCTAGCGCCTTGCTTGTTGGCGGCGCAACGGACAATGAATCGTCCGCCGCCCGATAGGCGCTCTCCAGTGCGTCGAGGGTTCGCTGGACTTCTCGGTTCCGGTCGCGCACCCAGTCCGCCGACCAGATGCGGTGGATGCGCCAGCCGAGGCCTTCCAGCACCTCTTGCCGCAGGCGGTCGCGATCCCGCGCCGTCTTCGACGAGTGGTAGGTCGCACCGTCACATTCAATGCCGAGGATGTAACGTCCCGGCTGGTCGCGATGGACCACGCCCAGATCGATGCGGAAGCCGGCGCAGCCGATTTGTGGTTGGACGACTAGGCCACGCTTCGTAAGCTCGGCCGCGACCGACTCTTCGAAGGGTGACTCGGCCGGTCCGGCGCTGGTGGCGGGGCCGGCGTCCAGGGCGGATGGCCCATGGATGGCGAACTCCATATATTGCCGGAGCAGGCGCACGCCTATACTGCGCGTGCCGCTGACATCGATGTCTTCCGGTTGGATCGAGCTGACGAACGTCACAAGTTCCCGGGCGCGGGTCACGGCAACGTTGAGCCGGCGTTCGCCGCCGGCCCGGTTCAGGGGTCCGAAACTGGCGGTCATCTTGCCGGTGCGATCCTTGCCGTAGCCGACGCTGAAGAAGATGACGTCGCGTTCGTCCCCCTGCACTGTTTCCAAATTCTTGACGAAGAACGGCTCCGATCCGTCCTCGCGGAAGAACGGTTCGAGGTCGGGCCGTTGCCGCCGGCGTAGTTCGAGGTCGTCCAGGATCGCGAGCATCTGGGCCTGGCTGAAGGCGACAACACCGAGCGACTTTTCAGGTCGAGTTTCGGCATGCGCAATGACCAGATCGCCGATGCGACGCGCCTCGATCCGGTTGGTCCGGCTGCCGCCGCGATCATAGACGCCATCAGGCGTGGCGACAAAGCGCACGCCGCGATCGGTGCTATCGGTCGTAGGACTCGGGAAAGTAATCAAGCGCCCGTCGTAAAAGTGGTGGTTAGAGAAGGCGATCAGCCGCTCGTCCCGGCTGCGATAGTGCCAGCGCAGCATTGCCGTCCGCATGCCTGCCGAGCCGCACTGGTCGAGGATACTCTCATAGACCTCGGGCGCGCCGTCAGCTTCTTCCTCTTCCGACGCCTCGTCGAAGCCGGTCTGGAAGAACTGGGTGGGCGGCATCTGCTTGGCGTCGCCGGCGACCACCAGTTGGTCGCCGCGATAGATAGCGCCAACCGCGTCTTCGGGCAGCACCTGCGACGCTTCGTCGAAGATGACGAGATCGAAGTGAATTCGCGCTGGGTCGAGATACTGGCTCACGGAGAGCGGGCT
>DATLRG010000783.1:0-2184 GCA_035534795.1 Chloroflexota bacterium | reverse complement strand
TTCCGTCCCGATCAGGGCCCGCCCGGCGCAGGAGCAGTGCGTCGAGACTCGCCTTGAGGCACGCGGTCGCCTCGCCAACCGAGAGACCGTCTGGCCGACTCACGCCGATCATGCTCGCCGTGATGCCTTCGTTCGAGCCCTTCGCCGAGATGACCACCACCGGGATGTCGCGGAGCCCCTCGTCGCGGCGAAGCTCCCGGAGAACGGTATAGCCGTCCACACCGGGCATTAAGAGGTCCAGCAGCACGACGTCCGGCCGCTGGCGACGCAGTAGCTCCAGGCCGCTGGCGCCATCGTCGGCCTCGTCGATGCGACAACGCCGCGACAGCGCGTGAAGCATCCGGGACAGCAGGGCGCGCATCCCGGCATCGTCTTCGATCAACGCCAACGTTCGGATCGGCTGCCGCAACCGGCGCAGGGCACGCGCGAGCTGGTCCTTGCTCACGGGCTTGACCAGGTAATCGACGGCGCCGAGGGTCTCGGCGATCGCTCGCCGCGTGCGCAGCGGACAGAACAGCGTTGGGACTGACGTGAGCGACGGATTCGCGTGCTGGTGCTCGTACCAGGCTTGCTGATCCTCCGGCGAGGTCACGATCAGCGCTCGCAGCTCGCCATCCGCGCCGAGCCGGGTGACCTGTTCCAGACTCTTCACCCGGCGGACCCGGTAGCCATCCAAATAGCGATCGAGGACGTGCGCGGTGTCGCCCTCCGGATCGAACACCGCGACGCCCGGTCGATTCGGTCCACGGAGCGCGGTCTGGATCGGCGTCCGCTCGAGCGGAACGACGGCGACGTTTTCGTGGCACGGCAAGCTGAAGGCGATGGTCGTGCCAGTCTCCGGCGCGCTCTGCGCCCAAATGTTGCCACCGTGCAGCTCGACGAACCGCTTGCAGACGGCGAGGCCAAGACCACTGCCGAAGCGGCCACGCGTCGGGGCGTGAAACTGGCGAAACTCCTCAAACAGGCGAGGCAAGCCTTCCGCGGGGATGCCGACACCGGTATCGTGTACTTCGACCACGACCCCCTCGTCGGCGCGGCGAGCGCTGATGGTGACTCCGCCACGATGGGTGAAACGGACCGCATTGTAGAGCAGGTTGATCAGCACCTGGCGGATGCGGACCGGGTCTGCTGGCACACGGGGGGCCTCCGGCGGCACCTCTACGTGCAAGTAGAGCCCGGCATCGACGTACAGGGCCTGGACGGTCGCGGCCGCTTCCTCCGCGACCTCGACCAGGTTGATCCACTCCTTACGTAGCGCCATGCGGTGGGCGTCGATCTGGCTGAGGTCGAGGATGTCGTCGACCAGGCTGGAGATATGGCTGGCGTTGCGGTAGATCGCGGCGAGGTCATCGCGGTAGCAGTCGGGTAGTGGCTCATCGTAATACGAGCCTCGGCGCGGCGACGCCATCATCTGACTGAAGCCGATAATCAGGTTCACCGGCGTGCGGAGCTCGTGCCCAACCGTCGCGGCAAACTCGGCCTTCATCCGCCGCGCCGCCTCGGCCGCCTCCCGCGCGTCCTCCAGCTCGCGGTTCACCCGCTCCAAGCGGTCACACGCTTCGCTCAGGCTCCGCGAAAGACGGGCCAGCTCGCCCTGACCCCGACGCGCCTCTTCGGTCTTGGCTTGCGTCAGCGCGTAATTGCTCCAGGCCCAGGTCGCCATGATGCTCAACGGCCGTGCCGAGAGCCAGGCGAGGACCAGGGTCGCCCAGATGAACCCGAGCGCCTGCACTGCTACGTCCGTGGTGACGACCGCTGCCGGCGGACGCGAGAGCGCGACGACGATCGCGCTGGCAAGCACCGCCGAAACCAGCCCAGCCCGCCAGCCGAGCACGCCACTCGCGGCCAGGATGATCAGGAAAAAGTAGCCGGCCAGGAGACTCCTCGGGTAGAGCAGGAGCAGTCCGGTGAGAGTCGCGGTGAGACCGACGATCATCGTCGCCGTCGCGGGGACCAGTCCGTAGCGGAGCGCCCAGTAGGTCGAGCCGGCGACCAGCGACAGCCCGGCCAGCGCGGGAAGCGGCTGCCAGGGTTTGTCCGGCAGGGCCGCCCCGTTGATCGCGGCGACGACGAGACCCACGCCGAGAATCCCCGCGACCAGCGTTCGCAGTGTCTCAACACGGAACTCGGCCATCCCGACCGGGTCCGCGTCCGTCACGCTCATGATCACCTCCTCCAGTAGAG
>DATLRG010000782.1:0-5378 GCA_035534795.1 Chloroflexota bacterium | reverse complement strand
CGAGATCTCCGCATCGGGCGCGACCGGCCAACGGTGGGCCGCGTCGAGCACCGCCGCGATCTGCGCGGGGGTCAGCACGCTGGGCGTGCCTCCGCCGAAGAAAATGCTGCCAATGCGGAACGGCCGACTGGCTGGCGCCGGAACGCCGGGTAACGTCTGCGGCAAGCGCTCGATCTCGGCGACGAGGGCCCGGGCGTAGTCGTCGATCAAGTGACCGAGACCGGCGTAGGCGTTGAAGTCGCAATAAAAGCACTTCGTTCGGCAGAAGGCAACGTGAACGTATAAGCCAACGTCGATCGGCGCAACCTCGGCGCTCGGCGCCGGCGGGCTAGGAATCTGTCTGAGACCTGACAAGTTTTGAATCGCTCACATTTCTAGGTTCTTCCCGCGCGGTGCCGGATGGTTGGCCCTCCGCCCCTGATCCCGCCGAGCTACGCCTTCGGGGCAACCGCCACGTCCTTGGGTGACAGGTGCTCGACGGTAACGCCAGTTTCGGCGAAGGTTCGCGTCACCTGCCCCGAACCGTAGGTCCAGAGAATTGCCATTTGCCGATCGCTCTGGTTCAAGAAGCGGTGAGGAACGTTGGCCGGAACGAAAGTGGTGTCGTATTGCGACATCGGATAGAGCGTGCCGTCGACCTCGGCGATGGCCTCCCCCTCGAGAATCACCACCGATTCATCGCAGTTGTGCCAGTGCAAAGCGATCTGGGAATTCGGTGGAAAGACCGTGGTTCCACTCGTCAGGTGCTCCGAGCCGATATACTTGGACACCAGAACGCGGGTCTTGATGCCGGTTCCCCGGTCAACCACGGGCAACTCGTTGTAGCGTAGAATGCGAACCTCAGCCACGATTCTCCTCCTCGAGAGGCATCGACCGCGAGATCGACCGTGCTGTCGCACATTGCACGCACCGGCCGCGCGTCATCGCCACTTCTTCACCACATGGTACCATGGAGACGATTCGAACTGGAGAAAAGCCGCCAATGGATCGAGAGACAGAAGAGGTCAACCCCGGCGCACCCGGCCGCGGCCTGGTGCCCGCCGACATTGAAGCCGCGATCAAGAAAACTGCTTCTCTGGAAAACCACGCCGAGGGAGTAGCCGTACTCGCGGCGATCGCCAACCGCGCCACCGCGGCGCTGCACCAGCTTGCCCGAGCCGAGGCGAACGCACGCAAAGGCCAGCCGGAGTGGGGCCGCTGGGCCAGCCTGGTCAACGCCTCGCGCGACGCCGTCCTGCGCACCGCGACCTGCCGCCAGACCGCCAATCAGCTTGCCGCCATCTCGACCCCACCGCCGTCGCCTGGGAGCAGGGAGGGTCAGGAAACCGACGTTCCCCCTCGTTCCCTGGAACCCTGATCCCTAACCTCTGATCCCCCCGGTATGGTACACTCGTGGACGCGGACGGAGCCTTTCGGTGGCTCGGCCGTGATAGGTGAGGTTTCGCGACGAGGAGGAGAGTTTCGTGCTGCAAGGGAAGACAGGGCTGGTTTTCGGGGTCGCCAATCGACGGAGCATCGCCTGGGGGATCGGCCAGGCATTGGCCAACGCCGGGGCACGTCTGGCGTTCACGTATCAAGATCGAGTTGGCGATACGGTGAACGAGCTGGTTTCGACACTGCCGGACGCATTGGCGTTTCCGTGCGACGTGCTGGACGATGCTCAGGTCGACGCGGCCTTTGAGAGGCTCGATCGCGAATTTGGCGGCCTCGATATTCTGGTGCACAGCATCGCCTTCGCGCCGCGCGAGGCGCTGGAAGGCCTCTTCGTCGACACGAGCCGCGACGCCTTCCGCACCGCGATGGACATTAGCGTTTACTCGCTGATTCAGCTTGCCCAGAAGGCCGCGCCATTGATGGAGAAGCGCGGCGGCGGCAGCATCGTCACCATGACCTATCTGGGCAGCGACCGCGTCTTCCCGAAGTACAACGTCATGGGGGTTGCCAAGGCGGCGCTGGAATCGACGACGCGCTACCTGGCCTCGGATCTGGGTCCGAAGAACATTCGGGTGAACGCGATCTCAGCCGGCCCGATCCGCACCCTGGCGGCACGAAGCATCCAGGGCTTCCCGACGATGGAACAGCACGTCCGGGAGACCGCTCCGCTGCGGCGCAATACCGAAGCCGCCGAGGTCGGGGACGTCGCCGCCTTCCTGGTCAGCGACCTCAGCCGCAACGTCACCGGCACGGTGTTGTTCTGCGATTCCGGGTACCACGCCATGGGTATGTAAGCAGGCACCTGCAGAGTCCCCGCCTTTCACGGCGGGGACAGGAATCGGGCTGAAGCCCCGACTCAATTCCCTCTCCCTGAGGAAGGTCATAAGCGGACGGTTTGGGTGTGCGGTGCCGTGATCAGACCATGCCCAGCGCACTTGTCATCCCGAGCAGAGCGAAGGCTGGGACGCTTGCCCGGGCGTCCTATCCTTGCATCGGCCGACGTCGCCCCCGCCGCAGCCGCCGCAAGCGGCGGAACATCATGAACATGGCGAGCCAGGTCGTGACCGCGGCGAGGCCAATCTTCGTGACGTCGACGACCGGTCGAACGCGGACGCCGTCGGGTCCGATCACGATGACCGCGACCGGCCGACCGTGGGAACCTCCGCCACCGCCAAAGCCACCCCCGCCGGCCTCGCTCGGCTGAGTAGCGCTTGCCGATCCTGATTCACCTGTTCCCGTCGCGCTGCCAGCCGGCGCCGGTCCGCTGCCGAAACCGGAGCCGAACCCGCCGCCCGCGGTCACTTCGCTCGCGGTAATGACGGTGTAGTCGCCTGAATGAACCGGCTCACTAAACACAGCCCCCGGCCGCGCCGCGGCCAGGATTTTGTCGAGAAGCTGGGAAAGCTGGGTAGTATTCCTTTCCACGAAGGTGGGCAGATTCTCAGTCATCGCGTTTTCCCTTTCGCCGGGCATCCCTGGCCCGGCCGAACAGCACCAAGAACAGCGTCGCCGCCAAGAGGCCAAGCTGGACGATGCGGCTGACGTCGACGATCCGGAGGCGCTCGACCTGGTCGCCGCGCTCCACCCGCACCGCGCCGGGCCAATTCCAAACGAATCCGACAAAAGGCAAGCGTACGACGAACGCCCGCGCTTCGGGGGTAACCGTCAGGTCCCCGACTGTCGTCGACTGGCCTTTGGTCGTGGTCAGTCGGAACGTCTCACTCAACCAGCTCAAACCGTCCCTCCTTCCTGCGAAACCGTCACTCGAGCGACCCCGAAGTGGCCTCTCCCATTCGATTAGACGGCGCGACTAACCATTAGGTTGCAGCACGACTCACTTTAGACTGCCCCCATCAGGTTACTAACCTGGTTACGGAGCGTGAACGCTGGATTACTCCTCCGGAATTCCTTCGAGTGGACTCGTCACCCCGAGCTCGCTCGCCCAGTTTTGCAGACCACGAATGACCGAGGATGGCAGCCACACACCTTCCTGCAACGCTTTCTCGCGACGACGCCAGCCAAGCTCGCCGGGCGCATGAATCGGCGTGCCGCCCGGCCCGGGCTGACTGGCGCGAACTTCGCGGATCATCTGGTCTACCCGCGCCTTGAATTGAGCCAGCGGCATGGTCAGCGACGGATCGAGCGCCAGGAAAAAGTGGCCCTCGTTCCAGGGAAGGGGGCCGTTCTCGACTTCAAGGGTATGCTCGCGCCCGAATCGCGCTCCGGTCAGGGCGCCGGCCAGCACTTCCATCGCGAAAGCCAGCGCGAAGCCTTTGTAGCCCGCGACCGGTGCACCGAGAGGAATCCCGAGACCACTCAATGCCGCCAGCAGATCCCGCGTCGGCTGTCCCGCCGCGTCGAGCCACCACCCCTCGGGGAGCGCTTCGCCCTCGGCGGCGAGCAGATCCACCTTACCGCCGGCCACCACGCTCATCGCGACGTCGACGAGAATCGGCGGCTCCTCGCCGGCCGGCACGGCGATCGCGATTGGATTATTGCCGACGGTGGGCGTCACGCTCCCCCAGGGCGCGAGGACGAGGTTGCCATTGGTCGTCGCGAAGCCGATCATGTCCTCGGCCAGCGCCATGCCGGCATAATATCCGGCGGCGCCGAAGTGGTTCGAATCGCGGACGAAGGCCAGGCCGACCCGCTGGCGCCGGGCTCGCCGGAGGCACTCGGTCATCGCTCGGCTCGCCACGACCTGGCCCGGCCCGGCGTCGCCTTCGACCAGCACGCCGATTCCCAGATCGGTTACCGTCAAGTTCGGTCGAGGATTGATGATGCCGCGCCGGATACGCGCGAGGTAGGTTGGCACGACCCGCATCCCGTGCGAATGCATCCCGCGCAAATCGGCTTCGAGCTGAACCTGGGCGATCGTCGCGGCGTGCTCCGGGGAAAGACCGGCCTGGACGAACAGCGCGGTCACGAAATCTTGTAAGGCTTTCGGGTCGACCCGAATCCTGGCCACATTCGCCTCGCTTACACCCCGGGCGCGACTTCGCGCGGCACCCGAGCGAGAATTTGGGTGATGACTTCGTAGGGAATCGTCCCCAGGCGCCGTGCGACGTCGGCGACCGAGATCTCGTCCTCCCCCTGGCGACCGATCAGCACCACCTCGTCGCCAGTGCGCACCCCCGGAACGTCGGTTACATCAACCATGGTCATGTCCATGCAGACCACGCCGACGATTGGCGCCCGTCGGCCACGCACCAGCACCTCGCCCCAATTGGCGGGCGAGCGCCGAAAGCCGTCGCCGTAGCCCACCGGCAGCACCGCGATTCGGGAGGCTCGACTGGTGACGAACGTGGCGCCGTAGCTGATTGGGCTACCCGCCGGCAGATCTTTCACCTGGGCAACGAGGGTCTTGAACGTGAGCGCCGGTCGAAAACCGGTGGGACAACGCACGTGGTCCGACGGGTTCTGGCCGTACATGGCGATGCCCGAACGCACCATCGTGTAGCGCGCCTCGGGGAAGCGCAGCGTCGCCGCCGAGTTCGCGGCGTGAACGTAGCGCGGCTGCCAGCCGTTCTCGTTGAGCGTGGTGAGGACGGCGTTGAAGCGGGTGAGCTGGACCAGGGTTGGCAGGGGATCCGGCGCGTCGGCACAGGCGAAATGAGTATAGATTCCTTCCAGATCGATCCCCGAGAGCGCGCGAATCGCCGCGACAAAGCTGGGAACCTCATTGGGCAGCAAGCCCAGGCGTCCCATGCCGGTGTCGACCTTGACCTGGACCCTGGCCGTTCGTCCTTGAGCGAGCGCCTCGCGGGACAGGTGGTGCACGATTTCGAGCGAATAGACCGTCACCGTCAGATCGTAGTGCACGACCTCGGGCGCCTGCCAGGGAGGGGTAAACCCGAGAATCAGGATCGGCGCCGCGATGCCGTGGGCGCGCAAACTGATCGCCTCGCTCAGGCACGCGGTCGCGAGATAATCGGCTCCGCGGA
>DATLRG010000781.1:0-8274 GCA_035534795.1 Chloroflexota bacterium | reverse complement strand
TTTTGTCGTAGCTCGCATGTGCGGTCTGCTCTGCCGAGGTGGCCGTGTTCACTTGCGCCTGGGCGGACTGCATCACCTGCGCCGCCTTGGCCTGCGCGTCGGCGGTGCTTCGCTCGGCGGTCGTCAGTGCATCGCTCGCCTGCTTGATCTGGCCCTGGGCCGCGCTGACCGCGGCATCCTCCTTTGCCTGATCGCTGGCGAGCTGGGCGCGGGCTTGATCGAGCTGGGACTGTGCCTGGGCGATCTGTTGATCTCCTTGCTTCTGCGACTGGTCGATCTGGGCCGCCGCGGTGTTTACTCCGGTCTGGGCCGCGGCCACGCTAGCGTTCGCCGCGGTGCAGTCGGCTCCCTTGGAGCGCCCACAGATCGCATCGCGACTGGTCTGCGCCGCCCAGAGGTCGTCCTTGGCCTTTTCGACCTGCTGTTCGAGGACCGGCTGATTGGCGGCCACGGATGCCTTGACCGCATCCAGGTTCTTCTGGGCGTTGGCGATGGCCGTCTGGTCGGCGGCCAGGGACTTCGCTTCCTGGTCCTGCGCCGATTTCAGCGCGACCTGAGCGAGGGAGAGATTGGTTTGGGTGGTGTTGACGCCCGCCTGGGCGAGCGAGGCATCTTTCGTCGCCAGCGCCTGGGCCGCGGCCGTTCCACTGTGCGCGTCTGACAGTTGCCGGTTGGCAGCATCCTCTGCCGCCTTAGCCGTTTCGACGTCCGCTGGCAACGGACCTTCGACGAGCTGGTTATAGGCGGCTTGCGCCGCATCCAGGTTAGCCTGGGCCTGACGCAGCTGGAATTGGAAGTCGGTCGGGTCGAGCTTGGCCAGCACCTGGCCGGCTTTGACGGTATCGCCGACCTTGACGTCGATCTCGGCCACCTTGCCGGAATTCTTGAAGTTCAGCGGTACCGCCGTCGCTGCGACAATGGGGCCCGTGGCAGAAACCGTATCCGCGAGCTCGGTGCGCTGCACGGGCGCAGTCACGTAGTTTTGGACGGCGGTCGAGCTGTGAACGGTTCGCCACAGTATCAGGCCCGCGACGGCGGCCAGGACTCCGGCGACCGCGAGGATTGCCAGCCACCGGGGGAATCCGCGCCGTTCGGGTATCAGGATCTCGTCGGTGAGCATGCACCACTCCGATTTGATGTGCGTCCAGACCAACCTAGCCGGTCCGGTCATTACTGCCAGTGTAGGGCATGATTCTTTGAAAACGCTTTGATCGGCGTCACACCGTAGCCCTTCCGGTTTCCAGGCATAACGTGAGCAGTACGACCACCGCTGCAAGGTGAAACCTGGTCACGCTGCCTTCTGTGATTGGCCATGGAATTCCACTTGTTTCGTAAGTGGTGCAGCCGCCAAGATTTGGCCCGAAAGTAGTCTCTTCGCCATTGCGTTGTTGGGGGCAGCCAGCAGTTTGGCTGCTGGCTGCCAGGGTGTCGCTACCTAGCTCTCTCACGGCTAGCCGCGGCACCTGCGTCGGCGGAAGCCAGGTTCACGTGCGGCCTACCGCGTCAAGGCTACCGGAGGACCGGAGCAGTGTCCTGGCCGCCGCCGAAATTGACCGTGACCCCTCCCCGAGGGGCACCGATCGTGATACGCTGAGCGGTGAGCGTCTTGCCCTGGTTGGAGAAGGTGCCCTCGGCCGCGATAAACACGCCGGTCTTCACCGCGGAGGCGTCAGCCGACGAGCCATCGGCGTTGACGTACGTCGTGCTATTCGTGGTATCGATGGTCACCGAGGACCCGCTGGGACCGGCGATGGTGTACGTCGAGCCACTCACGGCGCTGACCTGCCCGCCGATGCCGGCGGTCGCGCCATCAGGCGGGGTAGGGAGCGTACCAAGGTCCGTACGGAACCCTCCCTGGCTGGTACTGACCGAGATGAGCCCCCTTCCGGCGACTCCCTGAGGCCGACCAACGGTGATGCGCTGAGCCGTGAGCGTCTTGCCGTCGTTGGAGAGAGTTCCTTCGGCCGTGATAAACACGCCCGTCTTCACCGCGGAGGCGTCGGCCGGCGAGCCATCGGCGTTGACGTAGGTCGTGCTACTCGTGGCGTCGATGGTCAACGAGGACCCCTGGGGGCCGGCGATGGTGTACGTGGACCCACTCACGGCGCTGACCTGCCCGCCGATGCCGGCGGTCGCGCCGGCAACCGGGGTACCGACCGCAGCGGTGCCCTTGCCACCGTCCAGCCGGACGAGGGCGGTGCGGAAGCCGTCAAGCGGGGGGATAGAGGCAGCCGAGGCCGAAGTAGCCAGGGACGCTGCCCCGGCGGCGAGGCCGCCGACGAACAGAATTGCCAGGACACGTCGTCTGATCATGAGTTTTTCCTTTCTCGCGTCGTGGTCCTCTTGGACCTATGCGCTTTGACCGTGGAGGGGGCGTCGCCCGCCTCAGTGTCCTCCTTTCACGTTTCAGTATGACGGTCCTGTCTGAGGCGATGAAAAAGGCACGCTAAGGAATCGCTAAATCCCCACTTTCATCTGGCGCGGCCGGCAGAATAACGGTGAAGGTGCTGCCGACGCCCGGAGTGCTGGCTACGTCCATCTGACCACCCTGTGCCAGAGCTAATCCTTGCGCGATAGCCAGGCCCAGACCCGCGCCGCCGGCTTGGGTATCGCCGCCACGTGCGCGAGCCTTGTCGCCGCGGTAGAAGCGCTCGAAGAGGAGCGGCAGCTCCGCGGCGGCGATACCCGGGCCGGTATCGGTGACGGAGAGAGCGACCCTGCCGTTCTGTCGTGCCGCACCAACGCTGATGCATCCGCCGTCCGGGGTGAACTTGACGGCGTTGTGCAGCAGGTTGAGCAGAATCTGGTGCAGGCGATCGGGGTCGGCCAGGACCGCCAGCCCGTCGGCCGCGTCGGTCTTGAGTTCGGCAAAAATCAGGGCGCGCCCGGAGCGCGCGGCCAGCAGACGCGTCTCCTCGACCAGCCCCTCCAGCAGTGGCACGATCGGCAGCGCCTGGACGTGCAGCGGCAGGCCGGCTTCCAGGCGGGCAAGCGTTAAGAGATCGCCGACGAGGCGATTCATCCGGGCGAGCTCGCCATTCATCTGGCGCAGGACGTGCGCGGTGGTCGCCGGGTCGTCTTTTCCGCCCAGCAACAGGACCTCGGTGTAGCCGCTCACGGCCGCGAGGGGGGTGCGCAGCTCGTGGGAGGCGTCGGCGGCGAAGTGGCGTAGCCGGGTCTCCGAGCGCACGCGCTCGGCGATGGTGTCCTGGATCCGATCGAGCATCTGATCGAACGTCCTCGCCAGCCGGCCCACTTCGTCGCCATGCGCGGGCAGGCGCAACCGACGGTCGAGCGCGCCGTCGCCGCCTGCAGCAATGGCCTGGGCCGTTGCCGTCATGCGCTCCAGGGGACGCAAGGTATGCCTGGCCACGACCAGGCCGATGGTCGCGGCCAGGACGAGCCCGAGGGCGCTCGCCGTCAACGTGATCAGCAAGAGGGTATGCACCGTGTCGTCCACCGAGCGCAGCGATTCCGCGACCAGCACCGTCACGCGTGTTGCCCCAACTGCGCCCATGGTCCGTACTCCCCCTGCTGTCTGCACGGCACCCAAGGGCGGTGGCGATCCGACCGACAGCTGCGTGGGGCCAGGCTGGACCGTCACCGTCATCGAGATGGTGCGAACTTGCACGAGGTACGTGGTCGCCCCGATGGTTCGCTGGTAGGTGGTCGGCGCATCCGAATCGCCACCGGCATCGCGCGCATCCAGCAGTTGCCGGGGGTCGACGTTGCGCACGTCCGAGCCCGCTGCCCGAGAGAGCACCGAGCCGTCCGCGCTCAGGAGCGCGAGGACCATCTCGCTATTGCCGGTGACGGCCGGAAGCGAGCCTTCGTACCCCAGAACGGACCCATTGACACTCAGCCCAACAAGTCCCTGGCCGCCGGCCGTTTGACCCAGGAACGGGGTCAGGTCGTTCATGGCGCCCGGAAGCGCGGCCTCGCGGTCGTCAATCAGCACCTGGCGCACCAGCGTGGTTTCACCAAGAGCAATGCCGAGCAGCAGAACGGCAAACAGGGCGGTATAGCCGGCGACGAGCCGGCCGCGCAGGCCCAGCGCCATCCAGAGGTGCCGACACCAGGAGAGGAGCGATTTCATCGGCGCGCGGTTACTCCTTGAGGGCGTATCCGACGCCACGCACGGTTTGGATTCGCCGCGGCGGCCGATCGCCGAGCTTGGCCCGCAGCGAACGCACGTAGACGTCGACGATGTTGTCGTCGCCGGGATAGTCGTAGCCCCACACCCCTTCCAGGATCGCCTCGCGCGTGAGCACCTGACGGGGGTGGCGCATGAACAGGTAAAGCAGATCGTATTCGCGGGCCGTGAGAGTGACCGGGCGGCCGGCGACGAGCACCTCGCGCGCGGCATGGTCAAGCGTCAGGTCGCCCATCCGCAGCACGTCGCCGCTGAACGGTTGGCGCCGCCGCAGCACCGCGCGCACGCGCGCTGCCAGCTCCCCGACGCTGAAGGGCTTGATGAGATAATCATCGGCGCCACTGTCCAGCCCCAGGATGCGGTCTTCGACCTCGTCGCGCGCCGTGAGCAGGATGATCGGCACGTCCGACGTGGCGCGCAGCCGGCGACACACCGAGAGCCCGTCGAGCTCGGGCAGCATCACGTCAAGCACGATGACGTCGGGGCGCACGCGCTGGGCCATCTCCAGTCCGGCCAGACCGGCCCTCGCGCCATCAACCGTGAAGCCTTGCAGGCGCAGCCCGATGCGAATCGCGTCGACGATGCTGTGCTCATCATCGATGACCAACACGTGAGGGCCGCCAGATGCTGGATCTGCCGGGTCACTGGCTGTCTCTCCTGCGCCCTGGCGGCGGGACGAGTCGCTCATTCTCTCTCCTACGTGCCGGATTGCGGGCAGGCTCACGCAAGCCTACCATCACGTGGGCAATGTGAACGCGCAGCTCGGTGGGCTGCCGTCTGTGCCTTTCCCAGTCTGAAACGCGCCGATGAGAAAACGAAAAAGCAACGCTAAGAAATCGCTAAAAGCCGGCAGGTGTGAGAGGTTATCCATCCCGCCATACCTGCCCACGCTACCGTAAAGCGCTATGGTGGCGCATGGCCTCGACGGCCGGCTGAATTGCGTCGATCACCACGTCCAGTTGGTCCCGCTGGATGTGATGGCCGCTGCACGGACCGAGGACCTGCTCGCGGTTGGTGGACCAGCGCGATCTGCTCCCACGGGGACGCCTAAACAGACAAGCAGAATCGGCTTGCCGGCCTATGCCTATCTGCCTGCGAACGTCCCCTCTCGTCCGATGCCTTTGCCATGGTGAAGTCACACACTACCCATTTATTTGGCCAAATCTTGGCAACTGCGGCCACCGCCAGGGCTAGCCATAGCATTCAGCGGTAGGCGGCTGAGTGGCGGTGGACGATGGTGCGGCGAAGGCACCATTCACCGCGGCCGCGCCGAATGCACCAGCCAGAACGCCGGTTGCCGCGAGGACCTTTAGACTTTGGACAATCATTTTGATTCTCTCTCCAATTGATTTGCGGCCGGACCAGCCGCGCCGGTCCGGCCAGCAATGCCAGTGTAGGTTGCACGCCTTTGAAAACGCTTTGAATTCGCGATCCACTCTTCCGCGTCTTCGGACCGACGATTGCGGCATGGGCGCACGAGCGGCAGAAGAGTTGGGCATGGCCCAAAGGGCGCCCAGCACCCCGAGAGGGAATTCCAGTCGAGGAAGGGCGCGGGGCGAGAGGGGTTGCGCGCTCTACTGAGCGACGTGTATTGAGGCTGGATTATCAGAACAGGTTACTGATCTGGAAGAAGCGCCGCTTGGCTCGTGGCCAGCGGCCGACGGCGAACGCCCTGGCCGTCAGTGGTAGGCGAATCGTGGCGACGGTGCCCGATCCCAGTGCGTTGCTCAGGGTCAGCGATCCGCCGTGGGCTTCCACCAGCGTCCTGGCAATGGCCAGGCCCAGGCCGGCTCCTCCGGTGCTCCGCGACCGCGCCGCATCGCCACGGTAGAAACGATCGAAAATCCGGCCCAGGGCCTCCGGCGAGATGCCTTCTCCGGTATCGCGCACCTCGACGACGGCGCTTCGTCCCGACTCGGAGACGGCCAGCGTCACGGCGCCGCCTGGCGGGGTGTGTTTGAGCGCATTGTCGAGCAAGACCAGGAGCGCTTGCTGCAGACGGTCGGAATCCGCGTCGACGATGGACGGTCGCCCCGAACCCTCGAGCCGCAGGTCGATCGCACGCTCCGCGGCCACCGCGCTCAGGCGACGCACCAGGGTCTGACTCATCTGTTCGAGGTCGACGCGGCCCAGCGCCAGATCAAGCTGGCCCAGGTCGGACCGGGCCAGGTCCAGCAAATCGCAGGTCAGGCGCGTCAGCCGCCCGATCTCCTCGTGCAAGTCGTCGAACACGCGTCCCTGGGCTTCGAGCGGCTCGCTGCGGTGCTGATTGAGCAGGTGGGTGGAGGTCTGGAGGATGGTCAATGGGGTGCGCAGCTCGTGAGCGGCATCGGCGACGAACTCCTGCTGCCGCCGAAACGCCTGCTGGATCGGGACCAGGGCCCGGCCGGCGAGAAACCAGGAGCCCAACAGCGACAGGAGGAGCCCGGCCGCGCCGCCAATGAGCAGGAACACCAGGGTCTGATGGAGGGATTGCTCCATGGGCACCAGGCTCACGCCCGTGACGAGAAAGGCGTCCGGACGCGTCTTATTGTTAAGGTGTGCCAGATTCATGCTCACCGGGCTCACGCCCGTGACGAGAAAGGCGTCCGGACTCAGGTCTTCGCCACTGGCGGGGGGGAGGACCGGCACGCCGCCAGTGGCCTGCGACGACGCCGAGCTCTGGAAAATGACTGGCCGCACCAGGAGGCGGACTGGCCATCCCTGGATTGTCCCAGTCGTGATCGTCTGAAGATAGTCGGCATTTTGCTCGGGCAGCACCGAGCGGACCACTGCTCCTTCCTGGACCGCTCCGTTTGAGGTCGTCTGGAAATAGAACAGCTTCTGCGCCCGCCGTACCGTCTGAATGCGAATTCCGTTGTCCCACAGGATGTTGAAGCGCCCGCCGATCGTGACGCCGCTCATCGTCGGCAGCGAGATGTCCGTCACGCCGAGTTTCTCGGGGTCGGCCAGGACGTGGCCGCTGGAATCGACAACGAGCGTGAAAGTTGGATCGAAGGTGATCGAGCCAGGCGCCCAGAAGCGGACGTGGCCGCTGGAATCGACGAGGGTGTCGGGCGCTTGCTGGACGTACCACGCTGGGGATTGCCCGCCGGAGACAACGGGTGTCGGCAGAGTACCGTTTGACTGCGTGAGGACGCGGTCAGCAGCGGCGAGCGAGCTCTGCCGCTGGCTGATGTAGGTCACACTGCCGGCCACCAGCAGCATGACGCTAATGATCAGCAGGTTCCAAAGCAACAGCGAGGCGCGAACGCGGGTGAACATGCTTACCCCTTCAGGCAGTAGCCGACGCCACGCACCGTGCGAATGAGCGGCCCGGCACTCGCCCGATCGACCTTCTGTCGGAGATAGTGAATGTAGAGCTCGACCACGCCAGGTGACGCGTCGCTGTCGTCGCCCCACACCTGCTCCAGGATCTGGTCCTTGGTGAGCACCCGGCCCGGATGGCGCATCAGGTACGCCAGCAGCCGGAACTCCCGAGGGGTGAGCTCCAGGGTCCGTCCGGCCCGCTCGACCGTGTGCGTGGCGAAGTCTAAACACAGGTCGGCGACGACCAACCGTTCTTCGTCGTCCTCGGCATTGCGGCGCACCAGCGCGCGAATGCGGGCCAGCAGCTCCTCCACGGCGAAGGGCTTCACCAGATAGTCGTCGGCGCCCGCGTCCAGCCCGCGCACCCGGTCGCGGGCCGTCAGCATCAGGATCGGCGTTCGCACGCGCTGCGACCGGAGTCGGCGGCACACCTCCAAGCCATCCAGGCGTGGCAGCAGGATATCCAGGAAGATCAGATCGTAGTCGCCGCTCTCGGCCGAGACCAGCGCGGCGAGACCATCGCCCGCGACCGTGGTGGCGTGCCCCGACTCCACGAGCGCCTGGTTCACCAGGCGCGCGACCTTGGGATCGTCTTCCACGAGCAGGAGGCGCATCAGCAGGACGCTCCGACCGTCAAGAATCAGGCAATCAGGTCCGCCAGCAGCATGTACCGTCTACGGCAATTATACCCGCCGGACCTCGGAGGGCTCTGTGCAGACGAAGGGTATTGGAGCAGATTGCGGAAAGGTTGGGCTGGTTGGTGCCCGGTGGTGCTGCGCACCACCGGGCACCAACCAGCCCAACCTTTCCGC
>DATLRG010000780.1:0-3290 GCA_035534795.1 Chloroflexota bacterium | reverse complement strand
TGATGCTCTACCGCCTCGACGACGCGCGTGGCGTCCTGGTTCCGGCCGACCCGCCGTTTGCGGGGCTGCACGCCAGCGCGGCGCCGCGCCACATCGCGTGGCACCCGGGCGGCCGGTACCTCTACGTCAACGGCGAGGCAGACATGACTGTGACCGCCTTCGCCTACGACGCGGAACGGGGCGCGCTCGATGAGCTGCACTACCTCTCGACGCTGCCGGAAGGCACAACGGGAGAGCACTTCTCGACCGCCCAGCTGCTGGTCGAGCCGTCCGGTCGGTTCCTCTACGTTGCCAATCGCGGTCACGACTCGATCGCCATTTTCGCGATCGACCAAGCGACCGGACGGCTGAGCGCGGTCGGCCACGAGCCGAGCCGGGGGCGCACCCCACGTAACTTCAACATCGACCCGACTGGCACGTTCCTGTACGTCGCCAACCAGAACAGCCACACGATCGTGCACTTTTACATCGATCAGGCGACCGGTGCTCTGCGCCCGACCGGCGACGTCACGGAGATTGGTGGTCCGGTCTGCATCCAGTTCGCCTAATCGGGGCGGCCGCGGGATCGCCCGCGTGCTCGCATGCGAGGGCGGCGACGCCGGATAGGTTGCTCGGCCGGGTCAACAGCAGCATGTATCTGATGGCGATGGGGTTCGGGCCGTTGGGCGCGGCAGTCGGCGGCTATCTGGGCGGCGCTGCCGGCGTCCGCGAAACTCTCGCGCTCGCTGTCCTGGGCAGCGCCCTCGGCAGCCTCTTACTCATCGCCTCGCCGGTCCGGACATTGCAAGGGCTGCCGGATCTGGGTGTCTCTCATCCTGGCACTGCTCGCCACCGGACTGAGCGAAGCCGACGTGCTCGCGGAATATCCGTAACTCGCTGTCGACGATCTCCGCGCTGCTTTGGCCTACGGCGCCGAGATATCGCGCGAGCGCTACCTCGACGTGCCAGCGGGACCGGTGCAGTGAGCGTCAAGTTCGATGAGAAGAAGGTGAAGGGCGTATTGTAGTCATACCTCAGCATGGCGTGACGCGGTGCTCGTGTCCCCAGATCTCGTCGTAGTGGCGGAGTGTTCGGTCGAGATCGTACGGCGGATCGGTCGAGCGGAGCACCGGCGTCAAGAAGCGGGGAATGTCTCGGTGCAGCTGTTGCTTCTGCTGCGCAGAGAGGCCAAATTGGGGTGGCTGCTCGGCGAGAGGGCCTCGCTGCATTTCGGCAAGCTTCGCGTCGACGAGACCGCGAAAGTCGTCGGAGTTCATGTCCGCCTCGATCCGGCGGAAGAGGTCGAGGTCGTAGAAATCACGAATCGCCCGTTCCTCTCGGGTATACGCGGCGCGAACTTTCTCCGCTCGGACTTCGGCCGCATCGAGAGCCCAGCAAGACGCGTCCTCGTAGGCAGCCATCAGGGGACCGGTGAGGATCTGGCTCAGCCGAGTCTGACGCGCCTGACGCAAGACTGGGCGCATCGCTGCCTCGATCAAGATGCTTCCCTCACCGTTAGGGGAAAGTTCCGAGGGGTACGTGACCGTCCAGATGATGTGGCTGGCCTGCTCATATCGATCGCCGTCGACGGTGCGGAGCGCGACGCCGGTCTCCCGCGCGATCGTGCGGAGAACGTTGCGGACCTGGTTCGTCTGGGTCGCGTTGGTGCGGCGATAGCTGGTGCTCGATGACCATGGGATCACGAAGTCCGCGTCCTCGCTCATTCGGTGGTACCCGAGGTCGCACTTGCTCAGACACGTCCCTCCTTTGAGGAGGAGCTGCTCACGGCGCTCCTGGCCGAGTGCCCAGATCAGTCGCGTGAGGTAGAAATCCTTCTCTACGACAAGCGGGTCGATTCCCTGGCGGGCCGCTTCTTGGCGGCAAGCATCGGACAAGACCTGGCGGCGGGGAAGGGGCGGGAGTGTCATCGGACATCGCCCGCGAGGTTGGTCGGATCGTCAACGTCGTTTGCGCGCACGCGCCACGGCGAATGAATGGGACCGCGTCTGGGCTCGTCGACAAGCAAAGGGGCCACCTGGGTCGGGCGTTCGCCTTGGAGAAGCGGGGCCAAACGTGCTCGGCTCACTCCGGCCTGTTCGAGCAAATACCCAAGCCGCTGTGGTGTCGATCGGCGGGGCCAGCTGCTCGCGTAGGAGATCAGTCGGTCGACATCGACCCTGGCAAGCGCATCTCGGACGACGCCGAGTGCACTCCGTGCACTACCCAGCAGGCTCGGGCGATCGACCAGATCGAGCAACGTGCGTTCGGGATCGCTCATCCGGACCGTGGTCTGACCAATTAAGATATCCGTGATACCCGGGTGATTGACCCGGGGCAAGCAAATGGTGTGAAAAACAATCCACGCGGAGCCGAGTCTCCGGTCAGTGGGACGGTTGGTGACGAAGACGTCCACGACCGAGTGATACACCTGTTCGGTAAGGTGGTGGGTTGTCAATGCGACGGAACCACCGACGTAGTAGTCGAGCCCGTCCAGAAGGTTCGCGACCGCGACGAGCCCCGATGTTGCCCAGGGAACGCCGATTGCACGCATTGGGCGAACTCCGTAAACGCCGCGACCAACGCGATCGATCGCCCCCTTGTTTGCGAGCCGCGAAAGGATCACCGCGGCCGTCGGGCGGCTGACGTCTAGCGCAGTTGCAAGATCCGCGGTCGTGATGCGATTGACGCCAGTGCGTTCCCAGCCCGCGAGAATGGCAACCTCGCGCTTCGAGAGGGACGGGCCCGTGCTTTCCATGTCGATATTATAACAATATCTGCAATGTTCGTTACAGAGATAGCACGGTCGGTCGTCTGGATAGGCACTTCGGCCACGTCCTGGCGGTTGCCCATTACCCGGTAGATTCGTGTTGTCCGAACCAAACGACGCGGATGATTCCCTGCTGCTCAAGGTAAGCGAATTCGGGGTCTCTGATCACCGCTTCCGAAAATCCGGCACCCTCAGCGGCACGCCGCCCTGGGCGATTGACTCTTCCGAGACGAGGCCGGGCACGGTAAAGTCGAGGGCTCGATAGACGTCGATTGGCGGGGGGACGTCGTCGAGGATGCTCTGAATGAAGTCGCGGACGACAAAAAAGTCGCCGCCGCCGTGACCTGCCTGGGTCGCGATTCCACCCAGGCTGCGCCAGGGCTCCGGCAGGAACTCGTCTTCGTACTCTTCGAGCGGTTGCCAGGTTTGCGGGCCCGGCGAACGGCCTTCCAGCCAGATCAGGTTCGGCTCGCCGGGGCGACGAGCCGACTGGTAGGCGCCTCTGGTGCCTTGCAGAGCGTAGTGGGTCATATTGTGCGGACGG
>DATLRG010000779.1:0-2245 GCA_035534795.1 Chloroflexota bacterium | reverse complement strand
TGATCGCCGCGCAGGCCGTCAACCGCTTGTCGGAGCTCGACCGGTGGTATCGCGCGGAGCTGCCGGCGCTGATCGCGTCGCGGACGCCGGCCGCGATCACCCTCGATGAGCTGGTGAAGGCCACCGAGTGGAAGATGAAGCGCGGCGTCTGGCGTCAGCGCAACCTGCTGCTGGTGAAGTCGAACGCGCCCGAGGTCGTCGAACGGGTGAGTCGCGACGCGCTGGCGCGAGTCGACGGGTCGACCGCGCCGATCGTGGCGCTGGCGAAGCTGGCGGGCGTCGGGCCAGCCACGGCTTCGGCAGTCGCCTCGGCCGCGGCGCCGGCAACCTACCCGTTTTTCGACGAGCTGGTCGCGAAACAGGTGCCGGGTCTCGGCCCGGTCGATTTCACCGTGAAGTATTACGCGCGATACGCCGAGGCGTTGCGCGAGCGGGCACGACTGCTTGGCGACGGCTGGACGCCGTCGTCGGTCGAGCGAGCGCTCTGGGCACGCGCCGGCGGAAAGGCGGGAGCAAGCTCGAAGGCCGAGCAGTTGTAACCGAGGAGGCAGGTATGGGGATCCCAACGATGGAACGAATCAAGTATACCTTCGAGCGCACGCGCGCGCACGGCCGCATCGCGCTGATGCCGTATCTTCCGGTCGGCTATCCCAGCGTCGAGACGACGCTGGCGCTGGCGCCGGCGCTGGTGGAAGCCGGCGCTGACCTCTTCGAGCTCGGCGTGCCGTACTCCGATCCGCAGGCCGACGGCGCGACCATCCAGCACGCGACCCATCAGGCCTTGCAGAGCGGGGTGACGCCGCGCGTCTGCCTGGACGTGGCGGCGAAGATGCGCCGCGCCGTCGACGTGCCGCTGCTGTTCATGAGCTATTACAACCCGATCGCCCACTTCGGGAACGCGGCGTTTTGCCAGGCGGCGGCCGAAGCCGGCGTCGATGGCCTGATCGTGCCGGACCTGCCACGGGAAGAAGCCGACGATTTGCGGGACGCGGCCAGGGGACATCACCTGGACCTGATCTTCATGGTCGCGCCAACCTCGACCGACGAGCGCCTGCGGATCGTCGCCGAGGTCGCCAGCGGATTCATGTACTGCGTGGCGCTCTCGGGCGTGACCGGCGCCCGATCGCAGCTCGCCTCCGGACTCGGCGAGTACCTCGATCGGGTGCGCCGCGCCACTGAGCTGCCCCTCGCGGTCGGCTTCGGCATCAGCCGGCCGGAGCACGTCCGGGAGGTCGCGCGGCACGCCGACGGCGCGATCGTCGCCAGTGCGCTGGTGGATCGACTGGACAAGCTGGCGCCGGAGGACCGGGTGTCCGGTGCCGCGGCCTACGTGAGAGAGCTGGCGGCGGCGACGGGGAGGGAATGACGCTTCCCCACGCTGACCTTCACCGGCGTGCCGGCGATTAACGCGAACGCCACCAGCACCGTCGCGCCGTGGCCGGGCTCGGTCGCCAGCGCCAGCGCGTATCGGAACGAGCTCGCCTGGCACCGCGGCATCCTGATGGTGGCGGCGCTGTCGGTCATGGGGATGGAGAACATCCACGAGATGAACGCGCTGAAGACGCCGCTCGCCAGTCGCATCAACGGCATCGCGGTCGTCACCTTTATCGCCGCCGGCGCCGTGTTCTGGCCGGAGGCGCTCGTCATGATCGTGGGGTCTGTCGCCGGCGGCTATGGCGGCGCGCACTTCGCCCGTCGCCTCGACCCGCGGCTGGTCCGCCGCTTCGTGACCGTGGTCGGGTTTGGAATGACGATCTATTTCTTCGTGCGAGGATGAGACGCGGCGAGTGGACGCGGCATCTTGCGATGCAGGCCAGTAGCAGGTAAGCTAGACCTACCCCAAACCAGGCTGGTTCCAGGGGGATAGCACCCATGAGCGCTGGTTCCGTCGCGTACCCCGCGGGTTCGCTGGTCCGCGCGCGCGGGCGCGATTGGGTCGTCCTACCCGGGTCCGACGCCGACGTTCTGGTGCTCCGACCGCTGACCGGTGGCGACGACGAGGTCGCCGGGGTGTTCCTCCCGCTGGAAGGCGCTGGCGTCACACCGGCCAGCTTCGCTCTACCGGATTCCGCTCGCACCGGCGACGTCGCCGGTTGCCTGCTCCTGCAGGATGCCGCCGACCTCGTCGTCCTCGACGTGCTGATCCGCAAGGCGAAGACGATTCGCCAGCGCCTCGGGGTCTCGGTGCCGGTGCCGGTCCAGTCGGAGCAGGTCGTTCAGGCGGTCGTCGACAGCGTGCTCCTCC
>DATLRG010000778.1:0-2936 GCA_035534795.1 Chloroflexota bacterium | reverse complement strand
TCTCTCAGACAGTCTGCCTACCCGCGCCCGCTGGGACCTCGCCGTCCAGGCGATCCCCCCGGCGAGCCTCGCCCAATCCTTCGCGGCCCACGTTGGCCAGTTCTACGATCGGCAGGACTTCGACGCGCTCGCCCGCCAGGTGAGCGACCTCTACGACCGGGACGTCCCGGCGCACGCCGAGCGTTTCCGCGACCGCCTCGATCGGAGGCTCCACGACGGCTATCACGCCCCGGTCACCTGGGACCTGGTGCCCTCGTCCGCCGCCGCGTGAAGCGCCGCGGCGATGCCAGTCAGGTAACGTTCCTGTCCCCGGATTCGGCCACCCTGCTCCACCTCGTCCGGGAGAACCTGCGCATGTTGGCCGAGCTCGCCGCGACGTCGGAGGTAGCGCTCCTCGACGCCACGAAGGACGGCCGGCCAATCCGCAGTCCCGCCGACATCGCGGCCTATCTCGGGCCAGAGCTGGGCGACCTCGCTCAAGAGCAGCTCCGGGTGGTCTGCCTCGACACGAAGAATCGGGTGCTGGCCACGGCGCTCGTCTACCAGGGTGGCCTGAACGCGACCGTGATCCGCCTCGCCGACTGCTTTCGCGAGGCGGTGCGCCTGGGCGCCGCGGCGATCGTTCTGGTTCACAACCATCCGTCCGGTGACCCAACGCCCTCGCCGGAGGACATCCGCCTCACCGCCGAGGCCGGCCGCGTCGGCGATCTTCTCGGCATCGACGTCGTCGATCACATTGTCATTGCCGGATCGAACCACCTGAGCTTACGCCAGCAGGGCCACTACGCGCCGACCCGCGCCGGAGCGCACGGTTCCGACCAGAGCATCTGAGGCTCCCTCGCAACGGCTCAGGCCAGGTGGTACGGCGAAACGAAGGAGTGCAGCGCATGTACAGTCCGAAGATTCCCGATCGGCTCATTCCCGGGCTTTATCGCACCGCCCGCTCGCGTGGGTTGCCGATGACCCGTCTGGTCGCCGACGTCCTGGAGTCCTACCTGGCCACTCAGGATCAGGACGCCGACGATCGGCCACGGGATCGCACCGGACCCGGGCGGACTGACTCTCGTCCTGGGTCGGTCCTGGCCCCAGAGCGACGGCTCGTGGTAGGAGGTGTCGCCAATGCTCCAGACAGCCAGTCCTCCTAACGCCGACCTGGCCACGTCACCGGTGGAAGCGCGGGTCGCGCACGCGGCTGACCGGGCCAGGATCGACGCCACCGAGATCGAGCGTCTGCCGTTCGATCTGTCGGTCCTCGATTCGGAGGGGGTGTTCGTCAACGTGGACGCGCGCGGCTTCGGCCTGCTCGACCGTCGCCTCGACTGGCAGGCGCTCGGGATCACCCTGCCGCGCGGCTCCGGGGTTTCTTTCCGCCCGCCGCGCTGTGGCCTCCTGCCCGATCGTTACCGCTTGCCGCTGCTCCGTCCCGCCGCCCAGGCCCACGCGGCGCTCCACCGCTACTCGTACCATTTCACCCTCACGGAAACCGTCTTTGAAACCCCGGCGTATCGGTGGATCCCGTGGCGGGCCTTCGATGCCTTCGAGCGGGAATTCAAGGCGGCCCAGGTGGCGCTCGACGACGCACGGACCACCGCGCTCGACGACTACGACGTGCTTCGCGAAGAGGTGGTGGCGACCTTCCTCCAGCTCGCGACCGACTCGGCTCGTCGGCTTGAGGCGACCGGGCACATCATCCCCGAGGGCTTCTCGGACGCCGTGGTTCGTGGCGTCCTCGGCGTGATGCCAGGTCCCACGGATCTCCGCGAGAAGCTCCGCCTGCGCTTTTGCGTCGGCGTGATCTTGCTCGGGAGCGAGATGATCGCCGAGCAACGTAAGGCGGTGGTCGAGCGACGCAATCTGGAGGAAGCCGAGGCGGATCTGCGTTTCGAGCAGCAACGCCAGGCCGCGCGGGTGCGAGTTGTCCAGGCCGAGCTCTGGGCGGAAGAGGAGCGCATCCAGCGCCGCTTCCAGGCCGAGGAAGATGAGCGGCGGCGCGAGGCCGAGGTGAAGGAGCGCCTGCGCCAGCTGAAGATCGAAGCGGCAAAAGAGCGACTTCACGACGCGCTCAGCCCACTCGACGAGGGCGCCCGGCAGCTCCGCGCCGCCGTGTACGAGGCAGCGGCCGCGATCCGCGAGTCGCTGCAGAAGCACCAGTACCTCCCCGGCGCCTCGGCGAAGCGGGCCCGCGAGCTGGCGCGCTGGTACCGGCTCATGAACTGGCAATCGGACCGCCAGCTTGAGGCGCTCGTGGCGGAGCTGGAGAGCATGGCAAGCCGACCCGGCGCGAAGCGCAAGCCGGAGGTCGGTCCACTCGATCAGGTCCTTGGGGACATCATCGAGATCTGCTACGCCGATGCCCGCGCCCTCGCCGAGCCAACCCGCATGGGCGCGCTCGAGCTGTAAGAAGTGCTAGTGCCGAGGCTGACTCATTCGAAGAGTCAACCCCGGCACTCCTCCTTCTAAAGCGACTGGTTGGCCGATGTCGATCGCCAAGGGCGCTAGTCGATGAGCCAAAACGGTACGTCCAAATCGAGTATCCGTTCAGACGGATGGGCCGATACGTGGGCGGGCGCCGCAGCTTTCCCCACAGGCATCGTGGCGAAGGGAGTCCAGCCGGCCTTCCACGTCGGCGGCGAAAGATCACCACTACAAGGAATACGGGTCTTTGCCTTCGATGATTCGGAACAGTGCTCTGGCATAGTAGTTCGGGTCCACTGAGGAATCTTGCACGTTGCTCAGGACGATTGTGGTGACATGGTCCTCCGGGTAGCGGCCGATGACGCAGTCGAAGCCCGCGAGCGTCCCATCGTGCCAGATCCGCCGATGCCCCCCATCGTCCTCAATAAACCAGCCGAAGCCATAGCCTCCCTTACCCGGCGTGAAGATGGTATCCAACGTCTTCTTCGACACCAACTTCTCTGTGTCCAGCGCTTGGTCCC
>DATLRG010000777.1:0-2400 GCA_035534795.1 Chloroflexota bacterium | reverse complement strand
GGTGACAACTGCACGGATGGACTGGATTTGCCCGGCAAATCCAGTCCATCCGTGCAGTTTTCACCCTGGATGAAATTTCACGCGATTTGAGCAGACGAGAGGACCGGCCAAGGCATGATCGTCATCATGGAGAGACGCGCGACCCCCGCGCAGGTCCAGAAGGTCGTGGGGCGTGTCGAAGAGCTCGGTTTCCGAGCGCATCTATCGCAGGGGGAAGAACGGACCATTATCGGCGTTATCGGCGACGAGCGCCCCCTCTCGGCCGAAGTGCTGGAGGTGCTGGAGGGCGTCGAGCGCGTGGTACCGGTGCTTCAGCCGTTCAAGCTGGCATCGCGCGATTTCAAGCCAGACCGGACAATCATCCAACTCAATGGCGTCAAGATCGGCGGCGACGAGCTGATCGTCATCGCCGGGCCGTGCGCCGTGGAGAGTCGGGAGCAGATTCTGGAGACGGCGTGGGCGGTCAAAGAGGCGGGCGCCAAAGTCCTCCGTGGCGGCGCTTTCAAGCCGCGGACTTCTCCGTACACCTTCCAGGGGCTGGGCGTGCCCGCGCTCGAGCTGCTCGGCGAGGTCCGGGAGACGGTCGGCATTCCGGTCGTCACCGAAGTGATGTCGGCCAGCGACATCGAGACCGTGAGCAAGTACGTCGACATGCTGCAGATCGGCGCGCGGAACATGCTCAACTATAGCCTGCTGCAGGACGTGGGCAAGACCACCATGCCCATCCTGCTCAAGCGCGGCATGAGCAGCACGATCCACGAATGGCTGATGTCGGCTGAGTACATTCTCTCCAATCGGAACTACAACGTCGTGCTCTGCGAACGTGGCATTCGCACCTTCGAGACGGCGACGCGCAACACCCTGGACATTAACGCGGTGGCCGTCGGGAAGTTGTTGACGCACCTGCCGATCATCGTCGATCCGAGCCACGCGACCGGTAAGGCGAACCTGGTCGCGGCGGCGGCGAAGGCGGCCGTCGCGGCCGGCGCCGATGGCCTGATGGTCGAAGTGCATCCCAATCCCGATCGTGCCCTCTCGGATGGCGCGCAGTCGTTACGCCCGGAGGCATTTCAGAAGCTCATGGGAGAGCTGCGGGAGATTGCCCACGCCGTTGGCCGTCAGATGTGAGGAGATCATCAGGCCACCGGCTGTGAGGAGATCATGAGGCCGTTGGAGGTGAGGACAGAATGAGTCTGCGTTGGCTGAGCGCCGGCGAGTCGCACGGCCCCTGCCTCACGGGCATTCTGGACGGCATGCCGGCGGGCGTTGGGCTGTCGCCGGACGACCTGGCGCGCGATCTCTGGCGACGCCAGCAGGGCTACGGCCGCGGGGGCCGGATGAAGATCGAGTCCGACCAGGCCGAGATTCTCGGGGGAGTCTGGCGCGGCAAGACGACCGGCGGTCCGATTGCGCTGCGCATCGAGAACCGCGACTGGCCGAACTGGAAAGACAAGGAATTCGACCTGCCGCGCATGACCGTGCCGCGGCCGGGTCACGCCGATCTGGCCGGCGTTTACAAGTATGGCTTCGACGACATTCGGCCGGTGCTGGAACGCGCGAGCGCGCGAGAAACGACGATGCGCGTCGCGATCGGCGGCATTGCCAGGAAGCTGCTGGCCGAGTTCGGCATCACGGTCCGCTCCCAGGTGCTGCGGATCGGCTCCGCCACGGCAACGCCGGGCGATCTCGCCGACACCGCGGTCGCCGAGCGCGTCGAGGCGTCGTCGGTGCGCGTCGCGGACGCGGCGAGCGAAGAGCGGCTGCGCGCGGCGATCGACGCCGCGAAGGAGCGCCACGACACGCTCGGCGGCGTCTTCGAGGTCGTCGCGTTCGGCGTGATGCCGGGGCTGGGCAGCCACGTGCAGTGGGACCGCAAGCTCGTCGGCCGGCTGGCCCAGGCGGTGATGAGCATCCAGGCGATCAAGGCCGTCGCGATCGGGGACGGCTTCCAGGCCGGCGAACGCTTCGGTACCGAGGCGCACGACGGCATGACCATGCGCGACGGCGCCATCCAGCGCCTCAGCAACCGGGCCGGGGGGCTCGAAGGCGGAATCACCAACGGCCAGCCGGTGGTCGTGCGGGTGGTGAAGAAGCCAATCTCGACGACGGCGGCGCCCCAGCCGACCGTCGACCTGGCCACCCACGCGGACGTTCCCAGCCAGTACGTGCGCTCGGACGTGTGCGCGGTCCCTGCGGCGGCGGTGATCGGCGAGGCGATGGTCGCGTTCGTGCTCGCGGACGCGCTGCTCGAAAAGTTCGGCGGCGACAGCCTGGACGAAGTCCGGCGGAACGCCGAGGCGTTCGTGCAGGGGCTGTGCTAAGTGAGTGTCGAGGAGGACGTCTGGACCACGACGATCGCGAAACGGCGCGAAAAGATCACGAAAACCCGCTCAGGGAGAA
>DATLRG010000776.1:0-2784 GCA_035534795.1 Chloroflexota bacterium | reverse complement strand
CATGCGCTGCCCGGCCTTCGAGGCCGCTCGGATCTGCGCCATCGAGGTGGGATCGAGGAAGAAGGCGAGGTGAGCCTGGCCGGAAGTGAAGGCGCGCCTGGCCTCGTCCGGATCGCGGGTGTACTGAATCCGCTCGCCCGTCTCCATCTCGTGTTCTGACAGGCCGAAGACCGGCTCGAAAATCAGCTTCTGCAGGATGACCGTGTCCAACGCGCGCAGGACATCCGGCACGTCTGGCAGCTCGCGCGCCAGGTCGACGGACGGCCGCAGTGTCAGCCGATGCGCGTAGCTCTCTTCCAGCCCGAGCAGTGTGAACGACGGACGGGACGCATCTCCGTCGCGTCGCGCCGAGGCCATGGGGTTGGGGCTTGCTGGCGAGGCCGATCCACCCGGCTGTTCGAGCGGGAGTCGTTCGACGTCGAAGCGCTCGCCCAGCAGCCGGACCACCTGCCCCACGTCGATGGCACCCAGGCCCCGCAGCAGCCGGTGCGTCGGCAGGACGAGCATGCCCGGGTCGCCGGTCTCGACCAGCGCCAGCAGCACGAACTCGGAGGGTGCGTTCGGGCCGGCACCGGACTGGCGCACGCGATCGCGGTAGGCGAGGGCCGTCTCGTAGCGGTGGTGGCCGTCGGCGACGTAGATCTGGAGCGACCGGAACGCCTCGACCAGTCGCGCGACCGTCGAGGGCGCCGCCAGATGCCAGAGGCGGTGCCGATCCGCGGCCGCGGCGACCCAGCCCGGTGGCAGGGTGAACTCGACGGTCGGCGGAGTCGCCGCGACCGCCGCGAGCAGGTCCAGCACGCCGCCGGGATCGTCGTACATCCCGAGCAGCGGACTGAACTGCGCGTGGGCGGTGGCCAGGAGGTTGAGCCGGTCGACCTTCGGCCCTGGTGAGGTGTGCTCGTGGGGCAGCACGATCCGTTCATCCCACGTCGCCAAACGCAGCGCGACGAACAGGCTGCGACGGGTCCGCGACCGCCCGCCATCGTCGAACTGCTCCTCGGACAGGTAAAACCCGGTGTCCGCGTCGGCGGCGACGATGCCGCTGCGCAGCCAAGCGCGGTAGAGCGCCGCGGAGCGCGTGTAGCGACTCTGCGCGGGGGTGTCGCCAGCCCGCTCGTCGCCCAGCTCCAGCCGCACGACGTTGTGCGCGTCGCGACGGTGGTAGGCTTCCTGCGCTGCCGGGGTGATGATGTCGTACGGCGCCGCGACCACGTTGGCGAGGTCGTCGACCGCCGCCCGGTTGTAGCGAACGCCGAGAAAGGGACGAATCTCAGCCACGCTGCCCCTGCCTCCCTGGCGGATGCACCACTTCCCATGATTCCAAAACATGCCAGGTGGCTTTGATGATACCATGTGCTAGAGTAGTCCCGCGAAGCAAGCGAGGTACGGTTGAAGATGGCTGTCGAACCACGGACCAAACTCACCGCCGTGGACCTGTTGCGCTTGCGCTCCGATCCCGCGAAGCGCTGCGAGCTGATCGACGGGGAGTTGATCGAAATGCCACCACCAGGCGCGCGCCACGGAAGGTTAGCGTTTCACGTCGGCCTGACTCTCGGAAAGTTTGTCGAGGGAATGCATCTTGGATCAATGTACGCCGCGGAAACCGGTTTCCTGATTCGGCGCAATCCAGATCGAGTTCGCGGCCCCGACGTCGCCTTCGTCTCCCGGGAACGCCTCCCCGGCCCCAGCCCGGACGGCTACCTCGAGCTGGCGCCGGATTTCGTCGTCGAAGTCGTATCGCCAAGCGATACGGCCACCGAGGTCAACGAGCGCGTCGAGGACTGGCTGCAGGCCGGCACCCTGGTCGTCTGGACCATGGACGCGTCGACAAAGACCGTGCTGATCTGGCGAGGACTCGATCGCGCCGAACGCCGCTCGGGCGACGATCTGGTCGACGCCGAGCCGGTGCTGCCCGGATTCCGCTGCACGGCGAGTGAGCTGTTTCCCAACGATGACTGAGGCGCAAAACGTAAAACGCAATGCGCGAAACGTAAAACGGAAGTAGCTATTCAGGCCCCCTGGGAGGCCGCGCCGGGCAAGGCCTCCGAAATTCGATACGCGACCGCGTGGTACGCTTTTTGGCGCCCGGCCTGGCGATTCCGGCAGGGGGGGGTCTGAATAGTTACTTACGTTTTACGTTTTGCGCATTGCGCTCAGCGTTTCCAGCAGCCGCTGGTTGGTCACCCACTGATCGGCGCCGGCCTCGAGCGCCGCGGCACGGGCGATAACGTCCTTGTGAGGGCCGAAAGCGATGACCGTGGGCACGCCCGCGGCCTTGGCAGCGCGAATCGCCGCGCTCACGTCGACGCCGCGCGCGCTGAGGTCGACCAGGACCAGGCACGGCCGTTGCCGGGCCAGCGACCTTTCGAGCTCGACGAGCGAACCGACGATTTCGACCGATTGATCGTTCTGCTTCGCCAGCGATTCGATCCGCGACGCGAAGATCAAGTCGGGGACGACGGCGAGTACGTCGGCGCCGTTCTCTTCCACGCGATGTCCACGCATGTGCAGGCACCTCATTGTCACAGTTTCGCGAGGGTATCGGGAAAGGGTCCGTCAGCAGGAGATTTGCGCCGCAAATCTCCTGCTGACGGACCCTTTCCCGATACGCCTACAGCACTGCCAGGATGAATGCCAAGGGACGGCGGCACGGTTGTTGCAGCCCGTCCTGGCTCACTAAGAAACACTGTCAAAACCTGAGTTTCAGCGCGCGGAGCGCGCTGAAACTCAGGTTTTGACAGGAACTCTCAAGGACGGCCAGGGTGAGAAGGACATGGCTGC
>DATLRG010000775.1:0-2018 GCA_035534795.1 Chloroflexota bacterium | reverse complement strand
CGATCAATGCGTCCGTGGCCTCACGGGAACCCCATGGCCGCCCATTCAGGCAGAGGACGACGAAGTAGCCCTCGTCGACCAGCGCGGCGACCCGCGCTGCCAGGTCCGGGTAGGTCTCGGCAACGAAGCCTTTGCCCGCGGCCGCGCCGCCGAACGGGTTGAGCAGCGCGACGAGTCGGCGCTGCCGGTTGCCCGCGATCGCCACCTGCCACGCGGCGTCCGCCTCCGGCGACTCGCCGCCGCCCAGTACCGGGCCGCTGCGCGGCGTCTGCTCGCCGATCCGCAGCGGTAGCCCGAGCTCCGCGATCAGGCGGAGCACCGGGCCGTAGACGCTGCCGGGCCCGGGGCGATCGAGCAGCAGCGCCGCGGCCCACGCGAGACCGCCGAGGCGGACCGACGCGAAGTGGAACCGGTTCCAGCCCTTGGCCGCCCGGATGTCGAGCAGAGGCGGCTGTGCGTCGCGGAGCGCAGACACTGCGTCCTCGAGGTCCGCGTCGTGGTTGAGGTGGCGCAGGTCAGGCTCGAAGAAGTCGATGATCACGTCGGCCGGCGTCACCAGCGCTCGTGAGATCGTCTCCCGGTCGTCGAAGGAAACCGCCTCGAGGCGCTCGTGCCCGTAGAGGTAGGGCCGGGCGGTGATCAGCGTGACGCGCGTCGCGGCGTGCGCGTCGAGTAGCGCCTGCAGCAGCGGCACCGTGCGGACGATCTCGTCGCCCTGAGCGTCGGCGATGTTCTGGACGCAGAGCACGCGCGGCGGGTGATCTCCGAGGAGGCGGGCCCAGACCGAGCGCAGTGGAAATCGGTCCGCACTGAGATCCCGGGCGGCATCGCGCGTGGCGTCCCTGGTCGCGGGGTGGTCGGAAAGCGCCGCCGCCAGGTAGCGCGCCTCGCTGAGGTCCTCCGGCAGCCGGGCCGCGCGTCGCAGCGCGTCCGGGTCGATCGCGCGAGGGTGGGCCAGCAGCAGCGGCTCGACCACCCCGTGGAAGGCGCGTCGCGGCGCCCGGCGGGCATCGCCTGGGCGAGGTCAAGCGCGTCCTGGACGGTCAGCGCCTGCGGGCGCCACACGACGAGGTCCGCCAGCAACGCCACGGCCTTGCCGGACCAGCGCGGGTGGACGTCCGGGACCCGCAGTACCCGGCCGAGCAGCGCCGGCAGCGCGGTCGCCGCCGGGGTCGACACCAGCAGCTCCAGCAGTTGGAAGACCTCGTCGACCCCCGGCTGCGCGACCTCGCTCAGGTCCGCGCGCTCGAGGGCGACCGCGCAGGCATGGGCCAGGCCCGGTGGAATCGCGTCGGGGTGCGCGGCGGCCACGGTCGCGAGGAGCAGCCCGGGGCCGGCCGGAGGCGGCTCCCACGGGACGAGATCCGCCACGCCCGTCGCGAACTCGTGCAACGCCTCCTCGATGCCGCTGCCGCAGTTCAGGATCTCGCGCGCCTGCCGGTTTGCCGCCGATGAGCAGGGGGCCGCGTGGCTGGGAAGGGTGGCAGTGCCCGGTGAGGGAGTCAAGGGAGTTCCTGCGGCAGCATGCCGGCGCGCAGGCCGCGGTAGGCGTCGAGCGCCCAGGCCGGCAGGAGGTCGGCCGGCTGCCGGGCGTGGAGCGGTCGTGACTGGAGGTACTCTTCGAGAGTCAGCCGGCCGTGCTGGTGCGTCCAGGTGTGGCTGCGGTCTCCGGTCACGCCCTGGTGCCGGACGGCCAGGAAGATCTCGAGGTCGTCGACCGGGTTGGGCTGGGCCCCACGCAGCGCGTGGTCGTGAAAGAACCAGACATCCTCGTCGCGCGCCAGATCGCGAAACGGCCGCTCCTCCCAGTCGTCGCGATCGAACATGAGCGTCGCGCCCGGCGCGTTAAGGTCTACCGAGCGCCGGATCTCCCAGGCGGCCAGGTCGAAGAAGAGGAACGGCATGACAAAGGTGACCAGCGGCAGGCAGACGTCGTGCTGCCGGTCGAGACGCCGCCCGATCATGGTCTCCAGGAACCGGGGAGCGTACCAGTCGTCGTCGTCCATCTTCTGGCAGAT
>DATLRG010000774.1:0-3677 GCA_035534795.1 Chloroflexota bacterium | reverse complement strand
TTCATCATCGCGTATAATACTGGCCATGTCCACCACGCGCAGGCTCCGGTGGCCAAAAGGCGGACAGAGGGCGGACAGAGACGGACGCGCACCGAAAGACCGACGACGAGCTCGATCAGTGGCTCAAGGGGCTCGACGAGTGCCGATCCCAGAGCCTGCGGATCCTGGTGGCCGTTCAGATCGTCGTCAGCTGGCTCTTGATTATCCCGTATCTGGTCGTTCTTCCTGAGATCGGCTGGGCGATCCTCGCGCTCTTCGTCGGGGCGCTCGGCGCGCTCGTCGTGCTCCGGGCCAGTTACCGACCGGCGGCGATGGCGCTCACGCTGTCCCAGCTTGTCGCCGCCGCCGCCACGGTCCGCGCACTGGACGTGGGATTGACCGAATGGACCTTCGCGCTCGTCGTGGCCACGGCGATGGTCACACTGGGGACGCGCTGGGCGGTGTCGGGGGCGCTGGCCGCGACCGTCTTCCTCGTCGCCCGAGCCGGCGTCGCGGCGCCCTGGGCGGACGCGACCGTGCTGAGCGGGCTCGCCATCACCTGGGCGATGGTCTTCATCACCTGGCTGGGGCTTCGTCCGCTGGAGCAGACGCTTGGCTGGGCGATGACCAGCCACGAGGATGCGCGCGCGCGGGCGCTGGAGGCGGAACGGCATCGTGGTGAGCTGGGTCGAAACGTCAAGAGCTTACACGAAACGCACGAGCGCCTGGAACGCCTGACCGTCGAGTTGGATCGCGCCCGCCAGGCGGCTGAACACGCGCGGACTCTCAAGGCCAGATTCGCGGCATACATCAGCCACGAGCTGCGCACGCCGTTGAACCTGATCATCGGTTTTAGCGAGATGATGGTGATGGCGCCGCACACCTACGGCGAAGAGGTCCTGCCCGCGGCGTACCGCGGCGACGTTATCGCCATCTACCAGAGCGCGCGTCACCTGTCGACCCTGATCAACGACGTCCTGGATCTCAGCCAGATCGATGCTCACCGCATGGCCCTCGATCGCGACGACGTGGCGATTCACGAGGTGATCGCCGAAGCCATCGGTACGGTCGAAGCCGCGTACGCGGAGAACGGTCTCTGGATCAAGGCGCGCGTACAGGACCAACTGCCTCTCCTCTACATCGATCGGACCCGCGTGCGACAGGTCCTGATCAACTTGCTTGGCAACGCGCTCCGGTTCACCCAGCAGGGCGGAGTCTCTGTCGGCGCATCGTTGAACGGATCGGATGTGGTCGTCGCGGTGACGGATACCGGCATCGGCATCCCACCGGACGAGCTACCACGACTCTTCGATGACTTCCGGCAGGTCGAGCGTCCCGACGACGACCGGGATGATGGCAGCGGGCTGGGTCTCGCCATCGCGCGCCGATTCGTTGGGATGCACGGTGGTTGGATGCGGGCCGAGAGCCAGCCGGGCCACGGAACGACGATGTCGTTCGGGCTACCGGCCGATCACGCCTTCCTGTTCTCACCGAACGGGAACTCCGGCGACAGCTCGGACCGTTCCTCGCCCGCTCCACCATCGCTGCCGGTCGTGGCGGTGCTGGGCGACGATCCCTGGCTGCTGCGGATATCGCAGCGGTACCTTGACGGGTATCGCGTTCTGACCGTGCCGGGCGGGACGAAACTGGCGGACCGGCAATGGCACCGCGAGGGGGTCGTGGCGCTGATCGTCACCGCCCCGACTGACTCGATGAGCTGGGATCATTTGTGGAGTCTGACCAGGGCGACGGGGACGGTGCCGGTGATCTGCTGCTCCCTGCGTGGTGGGCGTGAAGCAATCAGCCGACTCGGCGTTGCCGACTACGTGGACAAGCCGGTCACGCGCGAGCGCCTGGCCCAGGTGCTCGACTGCTGGCGTCCCGGGCGCGGCTCGCGCACGATTCTGGTCGTCGACGACGATCACGAGATGGTCCGCCTGCTCTCGCGGATGATTCACTCGGTCTCACGGCGCTACCGCGTCGTCAAAGCCTATGGCGGTGAGCTAGCGCTAGCGCTGATGCGCGACCGTCGGCCCGACCTGGTCCTGCTCGACCTGCTCATGCCGGGCGTGGATGGGTATGGCGTGCTGCAGCAGATGCGTCAGGACGAAGCCCTGCGAGAGATTCCGGTGGTTGTCGTCACCGCGAAGGGTTTGGAAGACGATGCGATCGTTTCGGGGATGTTCGGACTCACGCGGACGGGCGGGTTTCCAGCTGGCGAACTGATGCGCTGCCTGCAGGCGACGCTCGACAACCTCAATGCTCCGGCGGGTGCCGCACCCGCGACAGCGCCTGAAGCAGCGCCCCCTGGGTGAGCGGCTTCACGAGGAAGGCCGCGGCTCCCAGCGAGAGGGCGAGGTCACGCTCCTTCAAGACGGAACAGACCACGACCGGAATGTGGCGAGTGCGCGGCTGGGCGCGTAGCGTTTGCAGCACTTCCCAGCCGTCCTTCGCGGGCATCATGACGTCCAGGGTGATCACGTTGGGCTGAGCTTCTTGCGCCAGCTTGAGCGCCTCGTCCGGGCTTCCCGCCTCCAAAACGGCGTACTCGCTCCCGCCAAGGTAGCGTTTGAGCAGGCGGAGCATGCCGGGGTTGTCGTCGACGAGCAAGACCGTCGTAACCCGCGTCGCCGGGAGCCGGAGGGACAGTCGAAGCTCTCCCGCCTCGATTTGTCGGGTCACCGTCCCACCCTGCGGGGCTGCTAGCCGCTTCGCGATGGCCAGCCGGTTTTCGAGTCCTTCGAGTAACGCGGCGTCGGGAGTCATCGCCAGTGCGCCGGAGACCGACACCGCGGCGCTGTCGGCTCCGGCATCGACGGAGACCAGAACGCAATGCCCCGGCACCGTCGCCTCGATGATGCCGACGACCATGCTGAGGATGATCTGGCGCACGGCGGTCCGCTCGGTGCGCACCAGCACCGGGACCGGAGAAAGCTGCAGGTCGAACGCCAGGCCCCGGGCCTCCGCGAGATTCGCGCTCGTCGCGAGGACGCCGTCGACGACCTCGTCCAGTCGCGTCGGGCCGCGCGGCTCGATCGATCCAATGCGCGCCACTTCCTTGTCGAGACCAACCGCGGGCCCCGTCGACGCGCGCTGACCCGCGGGCTGGTTGCCGACCTTGGCCTGGTACGCCGCGAGGGCAGGCCCGAGACGCTGCCTCAGCAACTCAGCGATGGCTTCGACGGCGTCGTTGTTGTCGCGGCGGGCCTGTCGCTCGCTGACGCCGAGCTCTTCGGCGATCTGAGCGACCGTTGCCGACTCGATGTAGCGCATGAAGGCGTGACGGTGTCGTCGCCAGAGGTGGCTGTGTGCCGGGGTCCCGTCGGGCGGTTTGAGGCGTTCGATCGTCTCCACCAGCAGCCGATGCAACGTCGCACCACGGTGCCACCCTTCCAGCGCTGTCCCCACGACGGTAGCCAGGGGGTGGCCCTGCAGAAAAACGTAGTCGTACAGGTGCTCGAGAGCGGCTTGAACGTCGTCGTGGAGCCGGTTCGAGACCTGGGAATCAGGACGTGGGAGTCGCGGGTCGGGGGCCTGGGGCCGGGCAGGCCGCGACGCAGCGAGTGGGCGTGCGGGCGAAAGGTACTCCTCATCGCCGCCTGGCACGTTTCTCCCTCGCTCCCTTCGCAGTAGTCACATCTGCCCGGCAGGCGTGAGGGAATGGCTGGGTGGAACAGTTGCCCCGCGAGGCAACTGTT
>DATLRG010000773.1:0-4149 GCA_035534795.1 Chloroflexota bacterium | reverse complement strand
CGGGCACGGTAAAGTCGAGGGCCCGATAGACGTCGATTGGCGGGGCGACGTCGTCGAGGATGCTTTGAATGAAGTCGCGAACGACGAAAAAGTCGCCGCCGCCGTGACCTGCCTGGGTCGCAATTCCACCCAGGCTGCGCCAGGGCTCCGGCAGGAACTCGTCTTCGTACTCTTCGAGCGATTGCCAGGCTTGCGGGCCGGGCGAACGGCCTTCGAGCCAGATCAGGTTTGGCTCGCCGGGGCGACGCGCCGACTGGTAGGCGCCTCTGGTGCCTTGCAGAGCGTAGTGGGTCATATTGTGCGGACGGTGCGATTGCATGTCGAGGCGGACGTTGATCAGGGCGCCCCGTTCGGCGTGGCAAAGCATCGTCACGGTGTCGTCCATGCGGTGCGCGGGGACGGTGTGGACCCCCGAGCCCTGGCAGGCGACGGTTATTACCCTCTGATCGAGCCATTGGAGGACCGGTCCGAGGCTGTGGGTGCCGTAGGTGCAGCCGTTTTTGCCGACCTGCCAGGTCACTCGCCAGGTCGGGCGGCCGTCCGCATCGTAATGAATCTCGTGGCAGTCGTGGATGTAGGCGCCCTCGGCGTAGTAGATCTCGCCGAAAAGTCCTTCCTGGACCATGTGACGAATCATCAGGTTCGGCCGGGTGTAGCAGTAGTTTTCGGCCAGCATGTAGGTGCAGCCGCTGGCGTGCACGGCGTCGACGAGCGTTTGGCACTCGGCGAGCGACACCGCCGCGGTTACTTCGGAGAGCACGTGCTTGCCGCGATTCAGCGCGGCGACGCTCTGGGGAACGTGGAGCGGCATCGGCGTCGCGACGATCACCGCGTCGACGTCGGATTCGAGCATTTCCTCGTACTGCAGGTAGCGCCCCGGAATGTCGTACTGATCGGCGACCGACTGCAAGGTTTCCGGGTTCAGGTCGCAAAAGGCGACGATCCGGACCTCGGGCAGCGAGCGCAACCCGGCGATGAAACTGCGGCCTCGGCGACCGACTATGCCGACCTTGAGCGCACTTTTCGCTGCCATCAGGCGTTCCCCCTCACGTCGTAGAGAGACGAACGGAACCAGAGTGAGGCAAGTATGGTCGTTCGGGCCGTGAGCGCGGATGAACTTGCAGGGCCGCCCTCATCCTAACCCTCTCTCAGATGGAGAGGGAATTCCCAGCGCCCGCCACCTCTCCTCGGCCGTCTCATCGTACAGCCACGGTCGAAAGCCGAGCTTGAGATAGGTGCGAATCGCCGGCCGACGGTGGTCGTCGGTGCGCAGGAAGATCTCGCGGTGGCCGAGCATTGCCGCGTGGCGCATGACCGCGAGGCAGACGACGTAGCCGAGACCGTGGCCTTGATGTGCCGGGTGCGCGGCGACCCAGCCCAGCTCCGGCGTCGGCGCGTAGCTATCCTCGCGATGCAGATCGAGCTGAGCGGTGGCTACCGCGACCCCATCCCTGGTGACGAAGAAGCTGCCCGCCAACACGCAGGGTGAATCGGCGGCGAAGTAGCGGCTCGCCCGTTCCAGGTTCCACTCGCCAAGCTCAGCGTTGTCGACGAGTAGCGAGGCCAGGACCGGAGCGTCGTCATCGGCAAACGGACGAAGTGCGTAGCCGGCGGGGATGGCGAGGTCGGGAAGCGCTGCGAGCGCGCCGCGCATGTGAAGCTGAGGAAGGCTCATGCTTTGTCTCGCTCTCGCCAGACTTCTACTCGCAAAACGTCAAAGTGGTGATCGTAGCTCCAGATCGGAGTCTCCAGGCGCCGACTGACCGCCGCTAACACGGCATCAAAGAGACTGAGTGACTGATCGTGGAACGTTAAGAGAATCTGTTGGGCTTGCTGATAATCTTCCGTCGTAGGGTTAACGAGGAGGGCGCCGCTCGAGATCTCCACCAGCCAGCGGTGCGCGGCTTTGACGCCGAGACGGTAAAGAGTCAACGAATACGCTTCCAGTAGCGTTGATTGGAGGATTATGATCGTCAGCCCTTGGTGATTCAGTCGTTGAATCTGCGCCTGAGCCTGGACGTGATACTGGTCGTCGCGATCGATCGCCGCGTAGAGTGGGCCGGTATCGACAACAACTGCCTGCCTCACTCTCGGACAACGGTCTCCGCGAAGTATCGGTCGTGCTGGATGCTGGCGTCGTGGGATCCGCTACCTTTCGTGGCGGGTGTGATGTGGAATGTCCCCGTGGCCGGCTTCACCGTGTAGCCGCGCTTGGTCAGATACTCCTGAATCGCGGCCTGGACCACGGTGCTCACCGGTACGAGTGCTTGCTGGTCTTCCCGGTATCGCTCTAACGCTGCGCTGAGATCCTCGGGAAGTGAAATCGTCGTGCGCTTCATGGTTCAGAGTATAGCATACAGATATGATTAGTATGCGGTATCCTCCGGGCTGGCACTCTCGTCTGACCGGTACGGCGTGTCGAGTAGCGCGACCGAGCGAGTGGCGAGTGCGGCGAAGGGAAAGTAATCACGGAAGTAGCTCACCCGCTCCGATCGTTGCCGTTGGCCTGCCCAGCGGTTGGATGCTCTCGCCCGCCCTGACAATGTTTTGCGTGGCATAGCCTCCGTTCGGCGTCGGATCCCGATACACTTCGACGACCCGGTCGAGGAGACTAACGATCCAGTACTCCCGAATGCCGGCTCGCGCGTAGATCCGTGCCTTGCGCTCGCGGTCGAATTGGAGCGAGGAATCGGAGACTTCGACGACCAGCGCGGCAGTGGCCGGATGGCTGGTAAGGTAGTCACGCCAATGGCCTGGCACTACCGCGACGTCCGGCTCTGGCTCGGAATCGCGGCCGAGAGCCAGGGGAAACTGGACACGGATGTCAAAGCCGTCGCCGAAGGCTCGTCGCATGGCTTCCTCGGCGGCACGAACACCGGCCGCGTGCAGAACGTTCTGCGGGGTCATCTCAATGATCTCTCCCTCGATCAGTTGGATCCGGTCACCCGGAGAAAAGACACCCGCCTCGATCATTCGGTCGTATTCCTGGCGCGTCCACCGCTTGAGCTGAATCGCAACCATCGTCGTCTCCGGTCGTCAGTCTCCTCCTGATTGTAGCTCAAACCAAGTGTAGAAATATGCTCAGTAAGCAATATCCTCGGGCCGTCCACTCAGTGCCGACCGGTACGCCGCGTCGAGCAGCTCGACCGAGCGGGCGGCGACTTCGCCGGACGAGTTGTTGCGCTGGCTGCTGCCCTGGATCAGCTCGACGAACCGGTTCGGCGGAACGTCGCAGTCGTAGTCGCCCTGGCCGGGAGGAATTGCCAGGCTGATCTCACGGCCGTCGCGACGGCGGACTTCCATCCTCTCGCGCTCGCAGTCGAGCAGGAGCATTCCCTCGCGGCCGAAGACACGCAGATCCACCTGGAAGCGATGGTTCGCGGGGACCGAGCCGGCGCCGGAGACGGTGCCGGGGGCGCCATTGGTGAAGCGTACCGAGAGCGCGTCGTAGAGCTCGACCCGCGAGCCCGGCGCGCTCATTTCGGCGAAGACGCGCTGGGCGCGCAGCGGGGAGAGGAAGAACAGCAGACCGGTCGCGTGGGTGAGCTGGGCGTGGCCGTAGCCGCCGCCGGCCACCGCCGGGTCGGCCCAGGTGCTGGAAGCGGGCGCGAAAAGTCCCTTGCCGCCGCGGACGTCCTCGACGTCGCTTCCGTCGAGCAGGCCGCGAATCGCCGATGCCATGTGCAGCAGCACGTACTCGATCTCGCCGACGATTCCCTCGCTCAGCAGGCGCTGGGCCTCCTCGACGAACGGTTTGTAGTTCCAGCCGTAAGGCACTATCAGGTGTCGACCCTGCTGCTTTGCCAGCGAGACCAGATCCCAGGCCTCGTTGGCCCGCAAGGTCATCGGCTTCTCCACCATCACGTGAAACCCGCGGGAAAGCGCGGCCCTGGCGTGCTCGTAGTGCAGGCCGTGCGGGCTGGCGACGACGACGCCGTCGAGGGGCAGATCCAGAAGCTCACGAAAATCCTCGGTCGCGCTCTGAAAGCCAAAGCGTTCTTTCACCAATGCCAGCTCTGGCCGCCCGGGTCGACAGACCCCCACCAGCTCGACGTCGTCGCGCGCCGCCAGGATCGGCAGATGGTTCGAGGTGGCCCACCAACCGGCTCCGATAAAGCCAATGCGAACTTTAGCGCTCATCGTTTTCTC
>DATLRG010000772.1:0-3088 GCA_035534795.1 Chloroflexota bacterium | reverse complement strand
AGATTTGCAAAGCAAATCTTCCACCAAATGACACTTTTCAGACACCCCCCAGAAGCCGCTTCACTCATGCACCCGATTGACCTCGGCCTGGATCTCCGCCTGCGCCGCCTTGAGTACGTTGGGTGCGGATTCCTTCCCCGATAGCACCTCGCCGATCGCCTGGACCCACTTCGTCTCCGCGAACCCGGTGACGACGTTGCTGGACCGCGACGTCAGTCGCGTCGCCTGTCCGATCGAGTCGACGTAGAACTGCATCCCCGGCCGGCCGCTCCACCCGCCCGTTGCCAGGAACGACTGGGACATCGCGCAGGTCCCGACGGCGTCGCAGAAGAGCCGATTCGTGGCGTCCCCGCTCAAGATCTCGATCAGCGCCCACGAGTCGTCCGGCGCGTTCGCCACCGAGGGAATCCCGAGCACGCGACCGCCGATGCGCTGAACGTGGGCCCCGGCGGGACTCGACGGCACCCAGGCGTAGTCGAATTGCCAGGAGGGGTCGCGCGCGAAGCGCGCGATCTCCGCGACCGACCAGTAACCGTTCACAATGGCCACCTGCCGGCCCAGATCCACTGCCGACTGCTCCGTATTGGTGAGCGGACGGTAGCTCTTTCGGAAGGCACTCAGCGGGTCGATGCCCACGGCATTGTAGAACTCGACGACGCCCTCCAAATAGGTCTGATACGCGGGACTGTCGAGCGAGACGCGCTTCGACGGCGGATCGAACCACTCCTGACCAGTCACGTCGCGGACGGTGTCGAGGATTCCGCCGACTCCGTCGAGTGGATCGAAGCCGAGCGTCCGGATCGTTCCATTGGCATCGCGCCTGGTAAGTTGCCGACCGAACAGGTAGAGGTCGGCCCACGACGTCGGGGCTGTCGCCGTCGCCGTGAGCGACGTGTTCCAGGCGAGCCCGAGCTCGGGCCCGTGATCGAGCGCCGGGATGCCGTAGGTCGAGCCATTCCAGGAGCCGTTCGCCCACATCGCCGACACATAATTGGACGGATCAATCTTGCTCCCGACGAGGCGATCGGCCAGCGACCGCAGCATCGAGCGCGCCGCGAGCGGAACGAGGTCACCCGGCTCGAGTACGTCGGGAGCCTGGCCCGTTCCAAAGTCCTCCACGATCTGTCCGAAGTCCACGTGACCACCGGACACGTCGACCGTCACGTTCGGATGATCCGCGTGAAACGGCTCTGCGGCCTGGCGCAGCGCCTGGAGCCACGGCGAGTCGTCGCGGGTCGTCCAGATCTCGACGGTGCGCGGCGCCGGGGTCGGCGTCGGGCTTGGTGGGACCGGCGTCGACGGCACGACCGTCGGCCTCGGAGCCGCGGTCGCGCTGGGCAATGCCGGTCCGGTCGAGGCTACCGCCGAAGACCCGGACCTCGCCACGGTCGGTGGGGGCGGTATTGAAGATTTCCCTGAACGAAGCACGCTGGCACCGCAACCGCTCGTGGATAGCGAGAAAGTCGCGGCGGCAATCGCGCGGAGCATACCCCGGCGCGACACTATCCTATTAGTCTGGTTGGTCGACAATCGAGCCAGTCCTCCCTCACGCTACTCTGCACCCACGCGGGGATTCCCGCCTGCCCATCGTGGATGCCCGTTGCCCATTCTTGAAGCGCTGCTTATAATACCGCCCGTAGACGCAAGCGCTCAACCTCTCCGAAAAACCGCTCGCACATCGTACCATGCAGCCACGCCGCGCCGAGTTCAGGAGCACCAACCGGCGCTGTCGTGTAAGGAGGAACCGGTGTCGAAGATCTCGATGATCGGCGCGGGCAGCGCCGTGTTCGCGCGCCGCCTGATGACAGATGTCCTTTCCTGGCCCGAGTTCGAAGCGACCGAGATCTGCCTGATGGACGTCAATACCGAGAGACTCGAGCTCATCGCGACCCTGCTCCGCAAGATGGTTGCCGAACGGAAGCTTGGCGCTCGGATCGAGGCCACCACCGACCGACAGCGCGCGCTCGACGGAGCGGACTACGTCATCACGACCATCGCGGTTGGCTGGAACTACGAGCGCGAGCGCCCCGAAGTCGCGATTCCGTCGAGGTACGGACTCCAGCAGTCGGTCGCCGATACGATCGGCGTCGGCGGCATCTTCCGCTTCCTGAGGACGGCGCCGACGATGCTCGACATCTGCCACGACATCGAACGCCTCTGCCCGACCGCCCTTCTTCTGAACTACGTCAATCCGATGGCGATGCTCTGCTGGGCGATCGGCCAGGCCACTCGGGCCCGGACCATTGGACTCTGCCACAGCGTTCAGGGGACGGCGCGCCAGCTCGCGACGTATGCCGACGTCCCTTTCGACGAGATCAGCTACTGGACGGCCGGGATCAACCACCAGGCCTGGTACCTGACCCTCCGGCGCGGCCAGGAGAACCTCTACCCGCGGCTGCGCGAACGGTCGGCGGACCCGAAGATTCTCGAGCAGGATCGCGTCCGCTTCGAGATCCTCCGTCACTTCGGGTACTTCGTGACCGAGTCCAGCCGGCACATGTCCGAGTACGTCCCCTACTTCCGGCGCACGCCGGAGCTGATCGAGCAGTTTTCGCCTCCCCCTCCGCAATCGACGGCGGCGCGGCGCGAGGAGCGGTTCGCGAGCATCCGTCGGCAAATCGATGGGGCCGAGCCGATCGACTATAACCGAACGGAGGAGTACTGCTCGTACATCATCCACGCGCTGGAGACAAATCGCCTCTTTCGGTTCAACGCCAACGTCCCCAATCACGACCTGATCTCAAACCTGCCCCGTGGCTGCTGCGTCGAGGTACCGTGTCTCGCGGACGGTTCGGGGATCCATCCGTGCCACGTCGGCGATCTGCCGGCGCAGCTCGCGGCGGTGAACCGGACCAATGTCAACGTGCAAGAGCTCGCCGTGCGGGCCTTGCTCGAAGCAGACCGAGAGGCGATCTACCAGGCGGTCCAGGTGGACCCGTTGGCCTCCTCGGTCCTCTCGCTCGCCCAGATGCGGCAGATGACCGATGAGGTCCTCAAGGAACATCGGGAATGGGTCCGCTTTTGAGGACGAGCCTCTGCATCACGCCTCATCCGGAGACTATAATGACAACCGGTTGATCGGAGAGGG
>DATLRG010000771.1:0-2466 GCA_035534795.1 Chloroflexota bacterium | reverse complement strand
CCGCCCACGAGGAGAATCTCGCCGACAAGGCCCTGCTCGTTGAGGTAATGGCCGACCCGACGCAGGCTCTCCTCGATCTCCTCGCGAGCCAGAGGCCCACGACGCCTCACGTTTGTTGGGTTATGGCCACGGCCCACTTCTTCCGCACCTCGTACACCGGACATCACACATTCGATTATAGCCCAAAGTAGCGGGTTGTTCTCCTGGTCGAACGTGCGCGATTGGAGATTTAGAACGACGATCTGCTGAAAAAGGCGCTGGCAGCCGGCGCATAGAGTGACTGGGATGGGTCAGTGGGTGGAAGATGGGCTGCGCCCATCTTCCACCCACTGACCCATCCCAGTCACTCTGTTACTTCAGCGCGGCGACGGTTTCAACCGATTCGGCGGTGGCCAGGGGGCCAGAGTGCAGGATCACCAGGTTCTGCCAAGGGTCCTGCGCGGCGATCTCGTTCGCCGTCTGCTGGAAGCTCAGGTCCGCAGCGGCAAGCCGCGCGGCGACGTCGGCGAGTGTCGCCGCGGAGGGCACGGTGAGCGTGAAGAACTGGAGCGTGGCCAGATCGGTGGGCGCGGGTGCTGCGCCCTGGCTGTGCCAGACGTTCAGTCCCAGGTGGTGGTGGTAGCCCCCGGCGGAGACGAACAGCGCCTGCGTCATGCGCGCTACCACGTCGAACCCCAGGGCGCCGTGGTAGAAGGCATCAGCCTGGGCGATGTCGCCCACCTGGAGATGGACGTGGCCAAGCACCGTCCCCGCCGGCAGTCCCGTCCACGGCTCCCTGGCCCGGTGCGCCTCGGCGAGCAGACCGCGAACGTCGATCGGGCCGCCGCCCATCCGTACCTGGCCGTTCAGCCATTGCCAGCCCTCCCGCGGACGGTCGGCGTAGACTTCGATGCCGTGGCCGTCGGGATCGCGCAGGTAGAGCGCCTCGCTCACGATGTGGTCGCCCTGGCCGGGCGGCGGGTAGTCCAGGGTGAGATAGTGATGTAGCCACCGACCCAGGGTCACGCGGGTTGGCACCAGGATAGCGAAGTGGTAGAGGCCGGTCATCCCGTCGATCATCCACGGAAGCGCCCCGGGCTGCTCCCGAAGCAGCAGAAGCGGCGTGCCGGCGGCGCCCAGAATGGCGTCTGAGCCGTTTCGCCGCACGACGGTCAAGCCGATGGCCCCCGTGTAAAAGGCGAGCGAGCGATCGAGGCTGGCGACAGTCAGCGCGACGATGCCAACCCGTGTCGCCGGATCGATCGATCTGGTAGAGACGTTCGGTTGAAGAGTGGCCATAGAGTATCCCCATCTCCGATCATTGCATCGGCGCACGTTCCTGTCAACGCTTTTCAGCGTGGCGCGAAAGTGATGCACACCGGCGTCGGGACCCGGGTCACGGCGCCGGTCGGGGTCAGGGTCCCGGTGCGCGGGTCGACGCTGAAAGCGACGATCGTGTCGGAGTTCTGATTCGCCGCGAGCAAGAGTGTCCCGGTGGGATCGAGGTTGAAGTTGCGCGGCACCGCGCCTTGCGTCGACTCGTGGCCGAGCGGGGTGAGCTGCTCCGTTGATTCGTCGAAGGCGAAGCTGGCGATGCTGTTGTGACCGCGGTTCGAGCCGTAGACGAATCGCCCGTTCGGGTGGACGCGGACGTCGGCGGTGCTGTTGCGGCCGGCGTAGCCCGCCGGGAGGGTCGAGACCGTCTGAATCTGCCGGAGCCGGCCGGTCTCCGCGTCGAAGGCAAACGAGGTGAGGGTCGACGCGATCTCGTTGATGACGAAGACGTACGGCCGCGATGGATGCCGGGCCAGGTGGCGCGGCGCGGAACCCGGCTGCACCGACGCCGACGGCGGGTCGTTCGGGACGAGCTTCCCCCGCGACCGATCGAGTCGGTAGATCAGTACCCGGTCGATCCCCTTGTCACAGGCGAACACGAAGCGGTCCGTCGCGTCGAGGTTGACCGAGTGGGCGTGCGGGCCGCGCTGGTGCTGGGGGTGAACGCTGAAGCCGACGTGCTGGATCACGTCGCTCGCCTCTCCGAGGCTGCCATCGGCCCGAATCGGATAACCGGCGACGCTCCCGCTGCCGTGGTTCGCGACCAGCACGAACGAGCCAGTCGCATCCACGGTGAGGTGGCAGGGGTCCGTGCCGTGCGATGGTTGGCGATTGAGGAAGCTCAGCGCGCGGGTCGTCGGGTCGATGGTGAAGGCGCTCACCGCGCCGCCGGGCTGGCCGTCGGTCTCCGACGTTTCGTTTACCGCGTAGAGGTAGCGCCCGCTCGGGTCGAGTGCGAGAAACGATGGATTCACGACGCCGGACGCGACGCTGACCGCACTCAGCGCCCCGGTGGCCTGATCCAGCGTGAAGACGTAGATTCCTTCGCCCTTTCCCTGGACGTGAGGAAGGCTGTGGGTGTAGGTGCCAACGTAGACGTAGGTGGGGTTTACTGCGCTCATCACGTGTCCTCCATAATAAAGCAATTTTCAG
>DATLRG010000770.1:0-4889 GCA_035534795.1 Chloroflexota bacterium | reverse complement strand
TCTGCTGGTGTTGGTGTGGGTGTTGGTGGCGTGGGATTGAAGGCGACTGCCGTTACCAAGCCCCAGATCCCATCGACCCTGCCCAACACCGGCGACAGCGCCCCCTGGGCCGACCCGTTCGCCCTGATCTTCGGTGCACTGTTGCTGGCGGCTGGCCTGGTGATTCGGCGAGCGCGGGCGTAGCTGGACGGCGACTGACCGCGGTCTTTCGCGGCAGTCCTGGGTTCCAGCCAACTGGAACCCAGGACTGCCGCGTGGTAGGCGGAATCGGTCTCCCACCGGTCGACCGGGCCGCGTGGACTGGGACGACCGATGTTGAAAGTTCGCCTCGCTTCGAGAGTCATGACGATTTCGTCATGACGGGGTCCAGGCGAGCCGCTATCCTAGTCGTGAGGGCCATCGACAGACTCACTTCCCGCTTGGAACACTGCCGTTTACGTCATCCGCGGCGTCGAGGACGAACGAACAAATCGGACGTGTGGTCCGGGTCCGGCCCTCAAAACCTTGAACGTGGAGCCGCCCACCGCGGGCAGCAGAGCTGCTGATCTCCCTGGGTGATGAAGGATGGTTGGACATGGTCATTCCGATCGGAGACTCCCTTGTCGAGTAATAAGACACGCCCCGACCCAACCCGCGACCAGGTGCCGCGTCCGCTTATTCCCGGCTGGATCTGGTGGATCGTCGTGGCCGGGCTGCTCGCGTGGAACGTGCTGACGTTTTTCGCGTCACAGGCCCCGACGACGATCACTCTGCCCTATTCGGCCTTTCTCGACCAGGTTCAGGCCGGCAACGTGGCGAACGTGACGATCGCCGGGCAGAGCGCGAATGGGCAGTTGAAGAAGAGTATCGCGGTACCGGGCGCAACGCCGGTTCCGGCGACGACGCCTGGGAAGGCCGCGGCGGCGCCGGTTTCGAGCACGTTTCGCACGGTCCTTCCGACCGGCAACCATACCGACCTGCTGGCGCGGCTGGCAACGAATAAAGTTGACGTGACCGTCGTCGACATCTCCAACGGGTCGTGGCTGCTCACCTTGTTGTCGAGTGTGCTGCCGATCGTTTTGCTGATCGGCGTCATGGTCTACCTCGGTCGGCAAATGCAGAGGGGCCAGCAGGGGGCGCTCGGCTTTGGTCGCAGTAAGGCTCGCCTGTATCAAACCGAAGGTCCGACGGTGACCTTTGCCGACGTGGCGGGGGAGGACGAGGCGAAGGCTGAGCTGACCGAGGTGGTCGGATTCCTGAAGAACCCGAAGCCGTACCATCTCGTGGGCGCTCGGTTACCCCATGGCATTCTGCTGATCGGACCACCCGGCACCGGCAAGACGCTGCTGGCGCGGGCCGTGGCCGGCGAGGCGCACGTGCCATTCCTGAGCATCAGCGCCTCGGAGTTCGTCGAGCTCTTTGTCGGGGTCGGAGCGAGCCGGGTGCGCGATCTGTTCGAGCAAGCCCGCAAGAACCCTCCCTCGATCATCTTCGTCGACGAGATCGATGCCGTGGGGCGCCAACGTGGGGCCGGCTTGGGCGGCGGCAATGACGAACGGGAGCAGACCCTGAACCAGCTTCTGGTTGCGATGGACGGTTTCGATGAGCGGCAACAGGTCGTCGTCCTCGCGGCGACGAATCGGGCCGACGTGCTCGACCCGGCGCTCTTGCGCCCGGGGCGCTTCGATCGCCAGGTGACGGTGGGGCTTCCGGATCGCGCCGGTCGGGTGCAGATTCTCCGGGTGCACACCCGGGGGAAGCCGCTGGCTCCGGACGTGGATCTCGAGGTTCTGGCCCGTCAAACGCCGGGATTCTCCGGGGCGGACCTGGCGAACCTGGCGAATGAATCCGCGCTGCTCGCCGCGACCAGCGGGCGGACGGAGATTACCATGTCCGATTACGGGCATGCCCTGGACAAAATTATCATGGGAGTCGAGCTCCCCCATCTGCGGTCCGAGGAAGTCCGTCGGGTGGTCGCCTATCACGAGGCCGGTCACGCCCTGGTCGCGGTGTGTACGCCGGGCGCGGACCCGCTCCAGAAGGTGACGATCATTCCGCGCGGGCGGGCGCTCGGCGTCACCGAGCAGCTCCCAACCGATGACCGCTTGAATTATCCCCGCAGCTACTTGCTCGGGCGTCTGGCCGTGCTGCTCGGGGGGCGCGCCGCGGAGGAGGTCGTCTTTCAAGAGCCAACCACCGGCGCCGAAAACGATCTGGACAGCGCGACGAAGCTGGCGCGGCTGATGGTGGGGTCGTGGGGCATGGTCGAAAGTATTGGGCCGGTCCATTTCAACGACGCGTCCAGCAATGTCTTTCTCGGGCGCGATCTGATCCAGACCCGCGGCTACGCCGAGGAAACCGGGGCGAAGCTCGATCAAGCGGTGGCCGAGCTCGTCGAGCAAGCGCGGGCCCAGGCGACCGCGCTGATTACCAGCCATCGCCCGGAGCTCGACGCCATGGTTGCACAACTCCTCGAACACGAAACGATCAGCGGCGATGCGGTTCGCCGGATCGTCGGCGATGCCGCTCAGACCGCGCTTCGCCCGCTCCAGGCGGTGGCCGCCGGGTGAGCACCTGTGCCTGCACTGGCGATCCTGACGAACCACGCTTTCGCATACAATTTCTGACAGAACACAGCCAAAATGATAGCCAAGGAGGCAACCGCGATGTTTGACCGCATTGGACACGAAACGAAACGGATCTTTCAGCGCGGCGGCGGTGATGATCTCGCCGACGTCTCGCACCGCCGTGACCGGCGCTTCTTTCCGGCGATATTCCTGGGAGTTAGCCTCCTGGTCCTCGCTCTTGCCGTCGCCGCTTGCTCGCCGTTCGGATCCCCGACTCCGAGCCCAATCGGTGCCACGCCAACCGGCGCAGCATCTCCGGTGCCCAGCGGCGGGACAGCGCTTGCGACGCCGACCGTGGGCGCGGCCGGCACGGCGACGCCGGATCAGCAGCCTGCTTCGACCGCGACGGTCCAGGCCCAGGGGACAATCGTGGCGCGCGCGGTTGAAGGAACCGTCACCGTCAAAGTTCAGGCGCTGGCCACGGCGGCGACCCTGAGCGCGCAGCAAACGGCCGCGGCTGGCGCTCCCAGTCCCGCGACGACCGGCGCCGCGACTCCGGCCGTCCTGACCCCAACCCCCGCGACAGCTTCACCCGTCCCGACTCGCTCGGTTGCCTCGGCCTGCCGGGTGCAGCCGGTCCGCGGCTTTAGTCTCGTCTACACCGCGAACGCCACGGTCGCGTCGGGCCTGGGGTGCGCGGTCGACACCGAGGTTGGCACCTCTTCAGCAATGCAATCGTTCGATGGCGGGCTCATGCTCGCCTTCGGTAACGCGAAGCAAGTGCTCGTCCTTCGCACCAGTGGCGCCACCTGGTCGGCCGTGGCGGACAACTACCAAACGGGACAACCGCTGCCCACGCCAACGATCGTCGCGCCGGCCGGCCGCTTCGCTCCGGTGGGCAGTTTCGGTCTGGTCTGGCAGCAGCAACCGAATGTCCATACTCAGCTTGGCTGGGCGACGGCACCGGCTCAGACATTCACCACCGGCGCGGTCCAAGAGTTCGCGCACGGACGCATGGTCTGGACACCGAATAAAATCATCTACGTCCTGTACGCCGATAACACCTGGCAGAGTTTCCCAGATACCTTTCAGGGGTGACCTTCACTGATTGACGTTTCGACTGACGAGGCAGAGAGGAGAGCACCATGGCGTGGGGCACGATCAAGAACCTGACGACCGACCGCGGCTTCGGCTACATCCTCCCGGAGGGACAAGCGATCGATGGGAAAGACCTCTACTTTAACCGGATGGACGTGCAAAGCCCAACCGTTTTTGAGCAGTTGCAGGCGGGCCAGCGCGTCGAGTACGACGTGGGGCGGGACAAAAACCGGGGAGCGCCCAAGGCGACCAACGTCCGGTCCATTCCGTCGTCCTAGCGCCGCCCGGAGTGAGCAATGCCAGGGGCACACGAGCCCTGGCGTCATGGTAGATGTGGAAAGAAGGCAGACATGAACGACATGATCGAACGTCTCGGGGTGCTCCTCAAGGCCGAGGTGGAAGAGCGGCGGCAGCTTGACGCGAGCCAAACACAGCTGAATGCCGAGCTAGACGCGGAGAAGGAACAGAGCCAAAAGCGGATCGAAGAGCTGAAAACCGAGATCCCGGCGCGCTTCCGAGAGATCGCCGACGTCTATCCCGCCGAATTCTCCTGCGATGACGGCCAGAGCGAGGCCTCCCCGGGCAGTATCACGTGCGAGCTGGTGTGGACAAAGCAGCCACCGCGGCGACACCTTCGGGTCATCCTCGCCGCCGACGCGACCGACGTCCAGGTTCAGTGGCTTCGGGATGGGCTAAAGGCCGACTACGCCCACGAGGTGGCCGCGGAGAATTTCGATGCGGCGTACCTCGAGCGACTTGTCACCGAGCTGGTTTCGAGTAAGCGCTGGGGACAGAACTTCTACCCCATCCTCTAATCCTGGCGGTCGCCGCTCGTTCCGTCCCGAGGCAATGGGGAATCAGGCCAGCAAGTCAGGCTGACGGAGCCAGTACTCGCTCACCCCGGCCGCTTCGCATTCGACGAACGTCTCACCGCGGCGGGCCGGATCGGGGCAGTCACCTAAAGGGTGTCTGCAAAGTGAGACTGGGCGGCACCCAGCTTCCAGCTGGCACGTAACTGGGAGCGCCGCCTAGAAGGCAGGTGCCGCCCAGTTACGTCGCCCGATTCTTCCCTTTTCAGACACCCTTTAATGTGAACGGCGATATCATACGGCCGGCGAGCGCGGACTCGCAGGGGCGGTCCCCCCGTGGCCGCCCCCGTTCCCCCCGTGCGGCCGGGCGAACCGACGGCACCAGATGAGACCTGGGCAGGAGCAGGGGCCTGCCCCTACGGATGATGCAGACATC
>DATLRG010000769.1:0-4436 GCA_035534795.1 Chloroflexota bacterium | reverse complement strand
GGCGTCCACCATTTCGCGCCGCTGTGCGGAACATTCCTCGCACGTGAGCAGCGGCCGCACCTCTCTCACCAGCGCAGCGGGACAGCGGTGGGCGAACTCGACGAGGAAGCGCGCGCGGGCAATCTGACCGATCTGTCGCGTATCCCCGGTGAGGACCGCGCCGCGATCGAGCCAGCGGGTTAGCAGCTCCGAGGGACCGCGCAGGTCCTCCGCGCGGCAGGCATCCTGAAGTCGGGACTTGATCACCGCGCGGCCGACGTCGAGCAGCGTTCCGACCTGACTCCAGCGATAGCCGCGGTTCAACAGTGGCAGGATGTCGTTGGCATCCACCGGGGCAATGCGGTGGTGCGTGGCGGAGTAGTTGTCCGCGTGGAAGAGCAGTTGCGCTTCGGGGGTCACGGGCTTTACTTTGCCCCACGGACCGTGGTGCGCCGCGACGACGTGCCAGACGTGGTCGATGCCTTCCTCGTCCAGCCAGGCGCCCGCGGCGGTCTGCGCCGCGTCGAGCACCGCGATCGCTTCGTCGACCGCGATCGACGGCTGATGGGTCATGATCTGGCTGTGCGACGGGCCGTTGCCTTCGCGCGCGCTCAGTTTGGTCAGATCGTGGAGGACCGCGCCGATCAACACGACGTCCAGGCGAAAGCCGGGGAACCGCTCCCGGGCTTCGGGATACTTCTCCAGGCAAATCAGCGCCACGTCCATGCTGTGCGCGAAGACAGGCATCCCACGGTCCTTGATGCTCCAGAGGGACTGGACGCGCGGGGAGGAGATCAGCGCGTGGAGGAGAGCGGAGAAGTCATCGACGATCACATGCTGGGCCCTCGTCTCCGGTGCAGTTGCGCACGCGCGCGAGTGTACCACGTTGGCCAACGCAGGGCAAGCACGGGAGAAGCGGCGCTACACTGGCCGCTCATCCCACCGGTCGAAAATACCGGATGTCGACGATCGAGCCGACTCGCTCCGTGGCTGGCCGCAGCACCGCCTCGACCTTCATGCCGAGTCGCGGCTGCTGCCCATCGAACTCACCCAGCCGATGCACCAGGTGGCCGCTCGCGTCGTCGAGCCCGATCAAACCCACCAGCGCCGGCGTTTCGAGCAACTGGCCGTCGACGTCCTGGTGGACCATCGTGTAGCTCGCCAGGGTCCCGACGAGCGCGATCGGCACCCACTCGTCCAGGCGTGTCAGGCAGCGCTCGCAGTAGAGCCGGGCCGGCGCGTAGGTGACCTCGCAGCGCGCGCAACGGGTGCCCAGCAAGCGGCCGTGGTCCTTCAGCTCGCGCAGCGCGCGCTCACCGGCCACGCCGACGGTGTAGAGGTGCTCGAGCGGAAAGTTGCCCTCCCAGGTCCGCAGCCGATCGCCGCTCGCGATCCGTTCGCTCAGACCCATCGTCACGCCTCCGTGGGTGTAAAGTAGAGAATGTCGGTGATCGCGCCCTGCCGCTCGTCCGGCGGTCGCCAGACCGCGCGAACGCGCTGGCCCACCGCGACGCGCTCCGGCTCGACCCCGCCGATCAGGTGTAGCAATCCCATGTTGCGACTCGCCCCGTCCACCGCGATCACCGCCGGCAGCTTCGGCTCGTCGATGCGTTGCGCGTCCCAGGCGATGTGACAGATCGCGAAGGTCTGGATGACCCCGGTGTCCGGCAAGGCCACCCATTCCGTCGTCGGGCAGAAGCACTGCTCGCAGAAGGCGCGCGGCGGAAAGAGGACTCGCCCGCAGTGCCGGCACCGCTGCCCGACCAGTCTCCCGTTCCGCAGCTCCTCGAGGTAGCGCGTCATCGCCACGCCCAGGTCCCAGGCGTACTCCGCGCGGGCAGCGCCCGACACGGTCAAGACGCGGCCACTCCGCACGTCGTCCTCGCGGAGGGGTGTTCCGGGGAAATCCTGAATTCGCACGCTCATCGCACTCTCCTCACACGCTCATCACGACGACGGTGCCGACCTGCATCAGGTCGCCCCACGCCTGCGCCAGGCCTCGCCGCGGCTTGCCGGGCACCTGGCGCTTGCCGGCTTCGCCGCGCAGCTGCCAGAAAATCTCGGCCACTTTCATCAACCCCGCCGCGGCGATCGGATTGCCAACCCCCAGCAGGCCGCCGCTCGGGCAGACCGGCAGGTCGCCATCGCGGCGCGTCACCCCATCCGCCGTCAGACGCGGCGCCTCACCGCGCCCGCAGATCATCAGGCCTTCGAGGTGGTGCAGCTCCTTGTAGTCAAACGGGTCGTACGCCTCGACGACGTCGAGCTCGTGGCGGGGGTCGCGAATGCCGGCCATGTCGTAGGCCATGCGCGCCGCGCGCTCGACATACATCGGATAGGCCAGGTCGCGATCGGTCCAGTAGGCGGTGTCGACGTTCCAGCCGACGCCGTCGATCCACACCGGCCGGTCGGTGATCCGCGTGGCCTGGTCTTCGCTCGCCAGGATCAACGCGACCGCGCCGTCGCTGGTGGGGCTGACGTCCAGGCGCTGCACCGGCCAGGCCAGCACCTCCGACTTGAGCACGTCTTCGACGGTGATCTCGGCGGCCAGTTGCGCGCAGGGGTGGTCCAGCGCGTTGCGCTTGTTCTTCACCGCGACCTGCGCGATCAGCTCTTTCGGAATGTGGTAGGTCTCCATGTAGCGGCGCATCTCGAGGGCAAAGATCCAGATCAGGTTCGGCAGGAGCGGGCGCTCGGTGATGTTGTCGAAAATCGTCAGGAACGCGCCCTGGGGATGGGGTCGCGCCGACGACATCTTCTCCTCGCAGAGCACCAGGGCAACGTCGGCCCGCCCCGATGCCACCTGATACCAACCCTGGATCGCCGCGAACACGCCGGTCCCCCCGCCGACGTACGACCGCATCACCGGTCGATGCCACCCGCCGGCGCCGTGGGCGAGGTGCTCGCCCTTCATGTGGACGCCGTCGAAGGCATCCGGGGCCGTGCCGATGCAGACGACGTCGACGTCGGCGAGACGGAGCTCGCAACTGTCCAGGGCCATGCGGCTCGCTTCGAACGACAGCTCCTGAGGTGTTTCCAGCGCTCGGCGCATGAATCTGGTCATGCCGGCGCCGACGACCGCGACTCGTCGCATCGCTTACTCCCCTCGTTCCAGAACGACCGCCGCGGCGGTCGTGGTGGGAATGCCGCGCCAGCTCATCGCCAGGCCGCGACGCGCGCCGGGCACCTGGTGCGCCCCCGCTTCGCCCCGCAACTGCAGGACGATCTCGAGCACGCGGCGCAGCCCCGTTGCTTCGAGCAGGTTACCCTGGCCGAGGCTGCCGCCGGACGGATTCACCGGCAAGTCGCCGCCGAGGTCGAAAACGCCGGCGGTCAGCGCGTTGCCGGCCTCGCCCGGCCGACACAGCCGCAGCGCCTCGAGGTGCTGCAGCTCCTTGTAGGAGAACGTGTCGTCGATCTCGGCCACGTCGATCTGGCGTTCGGGCTGGGTCACGCCGGCGTCGGCGTAGAGCCGGTCCGCGCAGAGCGACGCGTAGGCAGCGCGTGCCCAGTCCCGCGTCTCGAGCGCCGACGTCTCGGTCATCCAGGCGCCGCCGCGCAGCCAGACGGGTGGCTGGCGCAGCCCCGCCGCGCGCGCCGCCGAGGCGAGGACGAGGACGACTCCTCCGTCGGCGTACTGCGCGCAGTCGAGCTGGCCCAGCGGGTCGGCGTGGCGCGGCGCGCCGAGCACGTCCTCGGCCGAGAGCGCCGCGGGGTACGCCGCGAGCGGATTGCGAAGCGCGTTGCGGCGGTTCTTCACCACGACGCGCGCGCACTGCTCCGGGGTGTTGCCGCTCTCGGCGAGGAAGCGGCGCATCTCGAGCCCGGCGACGAAATCCGGGTGCAGGTCCAGCGGACGGTTCCAGATGGGATCCAGTCCAAAGGCGACGATCCGCTCCGGATGGCGGACGTTCGAGGCCTTGGAGTGCGCTTCCACGACGGCGAGGTCGAAGAGGCCGGCCTCAATCTGCATCGCGGCGGCGAGCAGGGCCTGAATGCCGTCGCCGGGGATGGTTTGGGTGGGTTTGAGAACGGCGCCGAGTTGATCGGGCACGTATTCATCGAAGATGCTCGTGCCTTCCCAGTAGTCCTCGGTCGCGGTGACGAAGGTCTGGGCGTCACGACGGGGAGAGATTCCAGCGTCAGCGTAGGCCCGGGTCGCGGCTTCGAACATCATCTCCTTGTAGGAGAGGCCCGGGGTCGTCGAGCGGAAATCGGAGTAGCCAGCGCCCACGATGGCGACTCGAGCAGGCATCAGCGCCTCCCGATTGGCGAAGAATTAGGACTCACTCGTGATCGGATGACCGCGCTGTCTCCAGCTTTGATTATACGACGGCGGCCAGGCGAGGGGCAAGCCGGCGATAAGGACGCGGCCCCGCGGCCTCGTCCCTGACTCTGGTCCAAGGTGAACGCTGCGAGCGCGCGCTCGCAGCGTTCACCTTGCCCTTGCTACAGAG
>DATLRG010000768.1:0-3720 GCA_035534795.1 Chloroflexota bacterium | reverse complement strand
CAGCGGAGCGCGAACAAGATCCCATCCTCGACGCGCTGCTCCGACCGCTGGCTGATCTCGTCGAGCAGCGCGTCCTTCTGCCGGTCGATCTCGCGACTGGCTTCGTCGTAGGCGCGCCCCACCGCTTCGCGCTTGGCTTCGAGCGTTCGGGTGGCGCCGGCGCTCGAGCTTCTCAGGAAGGGTGGGAGCAGGACGGGCGGCCCTCTTCGACTCCTTGAGCGCCTCGTCCAGCTCCGCCAGCTCGGCCTTCAGCGAGGCACAGCGATCCTCGGCCCAACGGTCGAGTTTGTTCATTTCGGTGTCGAACCAGCGGCCATCGCGGCTGGTGATCTCCTCGATCAGGGTGTGGCGGCGAATCCTCAGGGCCTGATCTAGCGTCTCAGCGATCGACGCCGGCACGTCGCAACGCGTGCCCCGGGTCGCCGATAGGTCGAACAGCCGGCGACATTGGGCCGCGTCCAGCCAGGACTGCGTGTGAGTGTCCGCTTATCTGCAACAGCGCCAGTTTAGCACATTTCGCAGCCTCTCCGTCAGTACCCCGCCTGCTTGTCGACGACGTTTCGCAGTGGTTGACCGGCGACGTAGCGCTTGAGATTGTCGACGAAGATGTCGATGCCGCGCTGGCGGGTCTGGCGCGTGGTAGCGCCGTTGTGCGGCGTGATGATCGTGTTGCGCGCGGTCCAGAAGGGACTATCCGGGGGCAGTGGTTCCTGAGCGTGGGCGTCGAGGCCGGCGCCGGCGATCCAGCCTTCGTTTAGCGCGCGCAACAGCGCCGCGTCGTCGGTGAGGCCACCCCGCGAGAAGCAAATGTAATAGGCGGTGGGCTTCATCGCGCGGAACTCCGCCTCGCCGAGCATCCCGATCGTTTCCGGCGTGCGCGGCGCCGTCACGACGACGAAGTCCGCCTGGGCCAGAAACTCGTGCAGCCGCTCGCGCGGGAAGAGCTCGTCGACGTTGGGCGTCGGCTGGTTGCTGCGGCGGATGCCGACCACGCGCATGTGGAAGGCCTTCGCTTTGAGCGCCAGGTCCTGCCCGGAGTGGCCCAGGCCGATGATGCCGCAGGTGAGACCGTTCAGCTCGCCGTGGACGAACGACTCCCAGCGCTGCTCCGCGTGCGCGCGGATCCAGCGCATCGCCTCGCGGTTGAGCAGCAGCATCAGCATCATCGCGTGCTCGGCCAGCGGGATCGCGCCGTTCCCCTTGCAACTGGTCAGCGTCACCGGGCTGGCGATCATCTCCGGGAAGAGGGCCGCGTCGGGCCCGGCCGCCCAGGTCTGCGCCCACGCCAGCCGCGTGGCGCGCGCCAGGCCTCGCGGCGTGATCGAGCCCGCGACGACCTCGGCCTCGTCGATGCGCTCCTCGAGCGCGCTCTGCGTCGCGAAGTAGTGGCACGCGGCATCGGGAGCGGCAGCTCGGATCTGAGCCATCTGCTCGTCGGTTACCGCACCGCTGACAAAAACGGTCAGTGGCGCTCGACCCTCAACCTGGGGCATACCTTTTCCTCCTGAAACCTCATCCGAATGGGTGACGTTCGTCGCGGGAACGTGGCGCGGGGTCCGTTTGGACCCCGAAGATCGCGAACTGGCGCGCGAGATGCGTCTGGACCACGAAGGACGCGAAACGTCGGGAAAAGGGGAACATCCTTCCCGCGAAGGTTTTCGCGATCTTTTCGCGACGTTTCGTGAGCTTCGTGGTCCAAGCGGGCTCCCTACCACTGAAAACCCGCCGCGTGGTCCTCCATCGACTCTCTCTTGGCAGGCGGGGTACAGCGTCAGCTTGTTCAGCGCATAGTGACTTTCTGGCCCGTCACGTACCGGGCTTGCTGGGAAGCCAGGAAGACGATGAGCTCGGCAACCTCGTCTGGCTGGCCGACGTGATAGAGGGGACCCTGATTCGCGATCTGCGCCGTCATCTCCGGGGTCAGCCAGCCGGTGTCGGTGGCCGGTGGGCAGAGCACGTTGGCTGCGTCTCCGCAAACCAGCCACACCAATCTGAAAATTGCTCTAAGTCTACCAGGCGTGTCGAGGGATGGTAAGTAGCCGCGACCGCAAGAATGTCGGGTGAGTTCCCGTGCGGGGGCAGCGGACGAGCAGTCCTACGAGCACTGGCAAGCAGAGCTGGTGCGTTTGCGCGTTTCCGTGCCATCACGTAGAATACTACAAATTTAGATCGTTGGGGGATTAGCTATGGGGGTGTCCGCGGTATGAATGAGAAGTTTGGCCCCGAGGGTCTCACGTTCGACGATGTGCTCCTGGTCCCTTCCCTCTCTGAAGTCCTCCCCAAAGACGTTTCGACCAACACCTGGCTCACCCGCAACATCTCCCTCAACATTCCGATCGTCTCGGCGGCGATGGATACCGTCACCGAAGCCCGCCTGGCGATCTCACTCGCGCGCGAGGGCGGCATCGGCATCATCCACCGCAACCTGCCGATCGAGGCGCAGGCCACCGAAGTCGACAAGGTCAAGCGCTCCGAAGCTGGGATGATCGTGGACCCAATCACGCTCTCGCCCGGCGATTGCCTGGTCGAAGCGCTCGACGTGATGGCGAAGTACCACATCTCGGGCGTCCCAATCACCGAGGATGGCCGCCTGGTCGGGATCCTGACCAACCGCGACATCCGGTTCGAGGAAGACCTCAACCAGGAAGTCGGCGCGCTGATGACCCGCGACAACCTGGTCACCGTGCCGGTCGGCACGACGCTGGACCAGGCCAAGGAAATCCTGCACCGGCACAAGGTCGAGAAGCTGCCGGTGGTCGACGAGCACTTCCATCTTAAGGGCCTGATTACCGTCAAGGACATTCAGAAGAAGATCCGCTACCCGCTCGCCACGAAGGATGGGCGTGGGCGCTTGCGGGTTGGCGCCGCGGTCGGCGTCGGGCGCGATCAGTTCGAGCGGGCAACCGCGCTGGTGGAGGCCGGAGCCGACGTCCTGGTCGTCGACACCGCCCACGGCCATTCGTCGGCCGTGATCGAGATGGTGCATCGGCTGAAGCAGGCATTTGCCGTGGATGTGATCGCGGGCAATATCGCGACGGCCGAAGGAGTCCAGGACCTGGTCGAGGCCGGCGCGGACGCGGTGAAAGTCGGGATCGGTCCCAGTGCGATCTGCACCACACGGGTCGTCGCCGGGGCCGGCGTTCCGCAGTTGACCGCCATCTTCGCCTGCGCGCAGGCAGCGCGCGAGCTCGGCGTGCCGATCGTCGCCGATGGCGGGGTCCAGTACTCTGGTGACATCGCCAAGGCCGTTGGCGCGGGCGCCGACGTGGTGATGCTGGGCAGCCTGCTCGCGGGCGTCGACGAGAGCCCCGGCGACATCGTCCTCTACCAGGGCGAGCGGTTCAAGGAATACCGGGGCATGGGCTCGCTCGGCGCGATGAAGGCGCGCGGGTTCAGCCGCGACCGTTACCACCAGGAAGACGTGGAGACCGACGCGAAGCTGGTCCCCGAGGGCATCGAGGGGCGGGTCGCCTACAAGGGGCCGCTTTCCAACCTGGTCTACCAGCTCATCGGCGGCCTGCGCTCCGGCATGGGTTACGTGGGCGCGAGCTCGATCGAAGAGATGAAGCGGAAGGCCCGCTTCATCAGGATCACCAACGCCGGTCTGCGCGAGAGCCACCCGCACGACATCGCCATCACCAAGGAAGCGCCGAACTACGCGCTGCGCTAGAGTCGTGTCACGCGGGGAATGATGGATGATGTGCGTGCAAAATTTGCCAT
>DATLRG010000767.1:0-10217 GCA_035534795.1 Chloroflexota bacterium | reverse complement strand
TGGAATATTTGTAAAGAAAATCTTCCACAAACTGACACTTTTCAGAGACCCTCTTGACCAACACTCTTCTGAGCTACGGCCACGACCGCGTTCACGCGTCAAGGAGCGCTATGCAGGCAGATCGTCGGTTCAGCGAGGTCGTCGAAGTCCGGGGGCACATCATCGACTCCATGATTCTGCCAAAGATCCTGGATGGATTGATGGATCTCGGCGTCGAGTTCAACATTGAGAAGGTCGAGGTCGGTCGCCAAAAGCAGGATCCCAGCTACGCCCGGATCGAAATCGTCGCGACGTGCCAGGAAGATCTCGACCGAGCGGTCGGCGAGGCCCGCCGGCTGGGCGCGGCGCCGCTGGGGGTAGAGGAAGTCGATGCCACGCCCAGTCCCGCCGACGGCGTTGCGCCCGAAGACTTCTACTCGACGACGAACCTTGAAACCCAGGTTCGCTGGAACGGGCAGTGGATCACGGTCGAGCACCCGGAGATGGACTGTGCGATTGCGCTTGATGGCGCTCGCGCCTATTGTGTCCCGATCAACGACCTGAGTGTCGGGCAGCCGGTCGCCGTTGGCCATCGTGGCATTCGCGTGATTCCCCTGGAGCGCTCGCGGTCCCCTTTGCCATCCTTCGGCTTCATGGGCAGCCAGATCTCTAGCGAGCGACCCAGCGCGAGGTCGGTGCGAGAGGCGGCGCTGTGGATGCACCAGTGCCGCGCCGCTGGCAGGAAGAACCTGATCGTCGCCGGGCCGGCCGTCATCCACACCGGGGCGCGTGAGTATCTCTGTCGCTTGATCGAAAAAGGCTACGTCGATTTCCTGTTCGCCGGCAACGCGCTGGCAACTCACGACATCGAGTATTCCTTCTTTCGTACATCACTCGGCGTCCCGCTGGACGGTGGCGCTGTCGTCGAAACCGGTCACGAGCACCACCTGCGCGCGATCAATCGCATCCGCGCGGTCGGCGGCATCCGCCAGGCCGTCGCGAAGGGAATCCTGACCAGTGGCGTCATGCACGCCTGCGTGACCCACGGTGTCGACTTCGTCCTGGCTGGTTCCATCCGCGACGATGGCCCGCTGCCGGACGTGATCACCGACGTGATCGAAGCTCAACGAGCAATGCGCGAGCGAATCTACGGTGGTATCCAGGTCGCGGTCATGCTGTCGACGATGCTTCACTCCATCGCCGTCGGGAATCTTTTGCCAGCGACGGTCTACACCGTTTGCGTCGACATCAACCCCTCGGTGCTGACCAAGCTGGTAGACCGCGGAAGCTTCCAGACGATGGGCATCGTGATGGACGCCGGCGGATTCTTGCGGGATTTGATCGAGGAGCTGGAGCAGATCGAGACGGCGAAGGCGCCGAGCGCCGCGAGCCAGATGGGAAGTGGATAGTCGGTAAGGCACTCGATCACTCGCACTTCCCCAGGCTGGTGTGGGGCCAGGACGGCCGTGACGAGGAGCGCGACGCCGTCGACGCCCGCCACGCCCACGCAAACCGACCACTTGGGCGCCGTGTACCTCTGCCGTCGAGACCCAATCTCAGTTGGGCATGCCCCTTGACAGGAGATCAGTTGATCTGTCGTCCTGTGTCCGCACGTCGGTCGACTGTCGCGCGGCTGGGCGGCACGGTGATCTGCGTCGGGCTGTTGATCGCCATTAGCGTCGGGTCGGCTGAGGCCGGAGCAGTTGCCCCGATCGACATATCGGTCACCACCCCGCCGGTCGCCGTGCAGACCATCGCCGGCCAGACGGTAACCGCCACGTTCGTCGTTACGACTTCCGCGGCCGGCCCCGTGGCCATCACCCCCACCGGGATCGGCCGGTCGCCCGCGTTCATCATCCGCGCGCCGACTGGTGCGACCGTGACAGTCAAAGCGGCGAGGATCGCTGGCGTGCCCGCGGGTGCCCCAACGCGGGTGGAGGTCGCGGATCGTGCCGGGCCAGTGATCGCCACCTGCTTCACAGCCGTCACTGCCGGTGGCGCCATCGCCATCCCGGCCGCTTGTCAGGTTCCGGGGAGCCAGATCACCCTCTTCCAGGGCATCTCGCTGCAGATCGGCCTCCCGCCGGGCCAGCTTCCGTTGGGTGGAGGAATCCCAGGAGCTGCGGTCCCGCTCGCCGGGGTGCTCGGCCTCGGCTTCATCGAGGCAGGCATCCATCTACGCCGGAATCGGACGCGCCCCGCCTGAGCAGATCCAGAGGATGCCGGTCCCTGCAAGCCGATCAAGTGTCAAATGCCTGGGCGTCGAGAACCGCCACGCGCGACGACGCTAACCCGGACGGGGCTGGATGCGCTACGCCGTCGTCCGCCCGTTCGAGACGATGATCGGCATGACCGCGACTGTGCGCGATTTCGTCCGAGCCCGTGGCTCGCCCGCGTACACAAAGGGTCAATGAGGAGGCCACCCTTTACGTTTTCTGTCGCGCCAGCTTGGCGTACGTCACTACCGTGTACCAGGCGAGGAGAGACGCCAACGCCATTCCGCGCCAGCCGTCGCGATGTCCCTGAAGCTCGACGAACCGCCGTCGGAACTCGCGATATGGCTGCAGGACGAAGTTATGCGGTCGCGCGCGCTTCCCTTCGCGTGCCAGCCGCTCGGCGTCCAGGGTGGAATAGACCCGTTGCTTCGCCACGAACTGGCCCAGGCAATCGTAGTTGTAATGTATCAGCGGTTCGATCAGGTGGCCGGCAGTCCCGTTCAGCTCAACCAGCTCGTGGACGTCTCGTCGCTCGTCGTAGCGCGCGTGGGCAACGTTCATCAGACGTAGCTGGTAATCGGGGAACCAGCCGCCGTGACGGATCCAACCACCCCAGATATAGTTTCGGCGCGGAATCCAGTAGCCGGCTGGTGCCGAAGAATCGGTGCGCGCGATCGCCGCGCGGACTTCGCGGGATAGGGCCGGCGTGGCGCGCTCGTCCGCGTCGACGAAAACCACCCAGGGGGTCGTCACGAGATCGAGCGCGGCGTTGCGTTGAGCTGGGAACGTGGTAAAGGTTTCAGTCGCGACCCGCGCGCCCTTCGCCTCGGCAGCCTCGGCCGTTCGATCTGCGCTGCGATCGTCCAGCACGACGAGGAGGTCGTCAGCCCAGGCGAGCGTGTCCAGGCAGGCGCCGATGTGACGCTCCTCATCGCGAGCGACGATCGCGGCGGTAATCGTGGCCATCACCACTCGCACGCGGCCCGGTAGATGGCCAACTGCTGTTCGCGGGTGGCCTGGTCGATCTGACCCGCCGTGGCAGCCCGACGGACACGCCGCGCCGCGGCGGCCATGCCCAGCCGCAGAATCGCCCGTGCAGTTTCCGCGAACAGCGGGCCGTAGTGCTTCCTAAAAAAGCGATCACGGCTGCGGTGCAGCTCGACGAGCATGGGGCCAGCGTACTGACTGGTGCTCGACGCGCCGTGGTGAATCACCTCCGCGTCGGGCGTGTACCAGATCTCCCAACCGGCCTGTTTGATCCGGTAGCACCAGTCTACCTCTTCACAGTACATGAAGAAGCCCTCGTCCATCATTCCGACCTGCTGGATCGTCTCCTGCCGCACCATCAAGCAGGCGCCGAGCGGGTGATCGATCTGGAATGGATCGTTGTACCAGCGTCGCGGATAGCGCCCGTTCAAGTGCGAGTTGACGATTCGGTGATTGAACGGGAAGAAGTCGACGAGGGACATCGGGAGCGTCGGAAAATGAAAGCAGGAGTGCTGAAAGGTCAGGTCGGGGTTCAGCAGCCGACCGCCGCACGCGCCCGCGGTAGGATGCTCGTCCATGAAGCGGGCGAGCGCAGCCGGCGCGTCGCCGAGGATCTCGGTGTCCGGATTCAGCAGCAGGACGTAGCGCGCGTCGGCGTCACGTAGCGCGAGGTTGTTCGCGGCGGCGAAGCCGCGGTTCTCGTCGAGCGCCAGCAACCGAGCAAACGAAAACTCGTCGCGAACCAACTGCGCGCTGCCGTCAGGCGACGCGTTGTCGACCACGATCACCCTGCTCCGGCAGCGATCCATCGAGCGGGTCAGACTGGCCTGCAGCGATCCAAGGCAGGTCCGCAGCAGTCCGGCGGTATTGTAGCTGACGACGACGACGACGAGATCGTACCTCAAAAGCCAATCGTCACGTTTACTTGTCCAACCTGGCCAGTGGGAAATCCCACGCCACCCTGCTCGAGCCCGGCGAAGAACCGCTGTGCGTTGACGACTTTCATGTCATCTCCGATCGTGATCGTCCCGCTGACGGTCACTTCCTCACCCGGCTGCAAATCTCTGGTGAAGGTCCCGGAGCCATCCGGCTTTCCCGACCCATCCGTCGTCGTCGTGAGATACTTCGCGTCAAAAAATCCCCAGCGCAGCGGATATGGCTCAGCCTGATTCTGCCAGCCGACGGCGAGCCGCCAGACGCCGCCACGCTCGAAGTACGTTGGGACACCATCGGGATTGTGAAAGGAGGCGTAAGTCTGCGCCGTCGTATACTTGAAACCGGATGGCGGCCCGAGCGTCTTGATGGGAACCGTTCCGGTGTTCTTGACGACGGCCGTCACGTGCAAGTCTCCGCCCACGTCGATCGCCAGTGGGGTGAACTTCACTGTCGTGATCTCCGCGCGTGGCGTCCCGCCATTCGCGATCGCCACGGCGGTGACATAATCGGTGAAGTTCCCGGCCGTGTCGGTGGCTTCGACGTGGATCGCGTACTTCCCGTCCGGCAGGACCGCGCCGCCGCCCTGCGTCCCGTCCCAGACGACGGACTGGAGCGACGCGTCGATCTTCGTCGGGGCCTGGATCAGAAAGAACCCGCCCGACGCGTTCGTCGCGTAGATGCGGACCACGGCCTTCTTGGTCAGCTTGTAGCCGATCGTCGTCGTATCCTTGTCGCCGTCGCCGTTGGGAGTGAAGGTATGGTACTGGACCGAGACGTCGGCGATCTCCGGCGGAGTCGTGTCGGCATTCTGCACCGTGATCGTCGCCTCGCGCGTGACCATCTGCCCGCCAGCCTTCGCCTGGACGACCAACCGGTAGGTCCCGTCGGGGACCACGCGGAGCCAGGTCTTCCCGGGAACGGGCGCCACTCCGCTGAAGGCGATCACGTACTGATCGGGCATCCGCGTTTGCGGCGGACGAATCTGGTACGTCGTCTTTCCGTCCGGTCCGATCAGCGTCGCCGAGACGTCCGCGCGCTTCGCGAGCGAGTACCCGATCGTCGTTTCAGCGTGCTGGCTGCCGCCGTTCGGGGTGATCGTCGTCGCGCTGACGCTCAGCGGCGAGAGAAACTGCCCCGAACCGCAGCCAGCCATCGCCAGCAGCGGCCCGGCCAGAACGACCGATGCACTCGATCGAAGCAGCGAGCGTCTCGACACCATCACGCACCAACCTTCACCACGGGTGTTACCACGGGTGTTACCACGAGTGCCCCATCGCGGATCGGCAGCAACGCCAGGTCCAGGACCTCATCCATGTTGTCGACGGGGATGAACCGCAGGTCGCGTCGCACCCGGTCGGGCACGTCGACGAGGTCCTTCAAGTTTTTGCGCGGCAGAATGAACGTCTTGATGCCGGCCCGGTGGGCCGCGAGCGCCTTTTCGCGCAGGCCGCCAATGGGCAGGACCCGTCCGCGCAGCGTGATCTCGCCGGTCATCGCCACGTCACGCCGCACCGGTCGGCGCAACAGCGCCGAGGTAATCGCCGTCGCCATGGTGATCCCAGCCGAAGGACCATCCTTCGGGACGGCACCCGCTGGCAAATGTACGTGGATATCCTTCAGCTCGTGGAACTTGAGCGGCAGCGCCAGCGAGTCCGCGCGCGACCGGATGTAGCTCAACGCGGCGGTCGCGGACTCCTTCATCACGTTTCCAAGCTGCCCGGTCAAGATCAACTGTCCCTTGCCGTCGAGCAGCGTGGCTTCGACCGTCGCCAGGTCGCCGCCGACCTCGGTCCAGTAGACGCCCGTGGCCACGCCGACTTCGTCGTGCTCTTCCGCCAGTCCCCAGATGAAGCGCGGCGGCCCAAGGTAGCGCGCGATCAGCTTCGCTCCGACCGTCTTCGGAAACCGGCGGCTCGACGCGACGCGACGCGCGACTTTCCGGCAGATCGAGCCAATCTCACGCTCGAGGCCGCGGACGCCGGCCTCGCTGGTGTAACTGCGAATGAGGTCACGCACCGCGTCGTCGGTGAACAGCACGTGCTGATCGGACAGTCCATTCTCGGTCAGTTGCCGTGGAATCAGGAACCGACGGGCGATCTGCAGCTTGTCCTCCTCGACGTAGCCCGGCAGCTCGATGACTTCTAGGCGATCGCGCAGCGCCGGCGGGATCGGGTCCAGGAGATTCGCCGTCGTGATGAAAAGGACGCGCGAGAGATCGTAGGCCACGTCCAGGTAGTGATCGCTGAACCCCGAGTTCTGCTCCGGGTCCAGCACTTCGAGGAGGGCCGCCGTCGGGTCGCCACGAAAGTCCGCGCCGACCTTGTCGATCTCGTCGAGCATGAAGACCGGGTTGACCATGCCCGCGGTCCGCATCGTTTGGACAATGCGGCCGGGTAGCGCGCCCACGTAGGTACGGCGGTGCCCCCGGATTTCGGCTTCGTCGTGGATGCCGCCCAGGCTGACCCGCGTGAATCGTCTTCCCAGCGCTTCGGAGATGGACTTCCCCAGGCTCGTCTTGCCGACACCTGGCGGCCCGACGAAGCAGAGAATCGGCGTCCGCGTTCCACGGCCTCCCAGCTTGCGCACGGCCATGAACTCGAGGATGCGTTCCTTCACCTTCTTCAAGCCGTAGTGATTCGTGTCGAGGACCTTCTGCGCGTGGTCCAGGTCGACGTTGTCTTCAGTTGTCTGGTGCCATGGCAGATTGACCAGCCAGTCCAGGTAGGTCCGAATGATGCCGACTTCTGGCGCCGCGGCTGGCATTCCCGACAGCCTGCCCATCTCTTCCTCGGCCTTCGCACGCACCGCATCGGGGAGGCCGGCGTCGTTCAGCTTCGCCCGCAGGTCGTTCACGTCGCGCGTGAAGGAGTCGACTTCGCCCAGCTCACGCTGAATCGCCCGCAACTGCTCGCGCAACAGATACTCGCGCTGGGACTTGTCCACTTCCTGCTGGACCTGGTTCTCGATCTTCTCTTCGAGCTCCAGCACGGCGAGCTCGTGCGCGAGAAGCACGTTGACCTTCTCCAGGCGCTCGGCCGGGCCGATCACCTCGAGAATCTCCTGGTGCTGTGCCACCGAGAGCTGCAGCGACGAGCCGACGACGTCGGCGAGCCAGCCCGGGTCGTCCGCGTTCATCGCGGCCACGTACACGTCTTCGGACAACTCGCGACTCAGTTTGACGCACTTCTCGAACAGGGCCAGGATGGCGCGCATGAGCGCTTCGAGCGCCAGCGTCTTTTCGACGGTTTCAGCGACCGGCGAGACGGCCGCGTGTAGAACGTCGCCGTCGAGGACGATGCTGCTGATGTGGAGCCGCCGCTGACCCTGGACGAGCACGTTGGTCGTTCCGTCGGGCATCTTCAGGACCCGCCCAATCACCGCCTCCGTCCCGACACCGTACAGGTCGCTGGGGCCAACATCCTCCTTTTCCGGGTCGCGCTGCGCGACGACGACGACCGTTCGGTCGTGCGACATGGCGTCGTCGATCGCTCTCTGGACCCGATCGTCGCCGACGACCAGCGACGAGACCATGCGGGGAAACAGCACGGTATCGTTGGTCGGGAGGACCGGGAGCCGCGAGGTTGGCTCTTCTTCAATATCGACCGACATCGTCGGTGGACGGTAGACGCGGCGGCGCCGCGAGGAGTTCTGGTTAATAGAAGCCTCCGCCAGTTTCTATTTCTAACGTTATACCACAAGCGAGGAGACAGGAGTCAGACGGGGAACCGGGTCCGGTCCCATTTCTGACTCCTGTCTCCTGACTGCTCACTTCCGCCACAATATTATACCCGTAATGGCCGGAACTGTGGTCTGATCTGCTCAAAGACCTCGAGGTTGTGCCAGTGTTCGACGCGATAGTCGCGGCCGGACGACACCAGGTACGCGTCCAACCGGGCCGCGGCGGGACTGCCGTCGACGACCACCACGGCCACGTCTTCGTTTTGATCGGCTGAGATCGCGTATGGGACGTACCGATTGAAGCCCACGTGCAGGTTATCGTCGATGACACTGGGAATGATGCGTTCGCCACTCTGGAATGCCACCGGGTAGACCAGCCAGTAGTCGCCGTAGATCGCGTGGATTTGCCGCCCGTCGAGAAATCTGGCCAGGTCTGGATTGCCCGCATCCACCACCTGGTTCGCCAGGCGAGGTGCCGCGAGCGCAGGCGCAAAGCTCAGGATGCTGAACGCGTTGAAACCGACGACGGCTGCCAGGGCGATTACCGCGACGCCGCCGCGAATCGACCACAGACGCGACCAGATCGCTCCACCAATCGGTACGAGCGCAAACAGCGGAAGCAGGTAGCGCGGCTCAGTAATGTACAGCACCTCAGATTGGCTGGCACAAAACAGGAGGATCGTGCAGGCACCCACCCAGACGAGCAGGTCCCGCGGCGTGGGCCGTCCACGGAGCGCGTTGCCCGCCGAGATCAACGCCATGAGGACGGCGCCGACCGCGAGCGTCAGCGCGAGGACGGTCGCCACGGCGAGCGGCCACGGACCGTCAGCTTTCGCCGTACTGAACGCCGCGAGATTCGAGCTTCCCTCGAAGAACCCGAGCAACGTCGGCAAACTATCGCGAACGACGGCGGCCAGATTGTGCCGGTACGCCGCCAGGGACACGGACTGGGAGACGTTCGGACCGGTCAACTGCTCGAGCGTTGCACCGCGCGAGTGGACGTTGGCGATCAGCATGGGCCACGACACGGCGACGAACGCGGCGAACGCGCCAAGCAGGTGCCAATGGACGAGGCGCGCCTTTTGGGCCAGCGCCAGATACAGTCCGCCCGGTACCAGATAGACCACCGCCAGCGGATCTGTCCAGGCGGCGAGGCCGCCAATCGCGCCCAGAGCCAGCCATTTCCACATCCGCGTTGGCTGCTCTTGACCCAGATCGACGACGAGCACGAGGAATACGGCGCCCAGTGCGATCAACTCCGCGTAACCGCCCCGCGCCTTTACGCTCCAGGTCAGCAGGAAGAGCGGCGGAAGGGACAGATACACCAGAGAGGCCACCGCGGCCGGGGCCCCGAAGGCGCGAAGCGCAAACCGAGCGGTAAAGTAGACGAAGACGACGGAATAGATCGCGGGGGCCAGGCGCAGCGCCGTCACACTCGGTCCGAAGAGCCAGAAAGACAACGCGGCGGAAGCCGGCTCCAGCGGCCCCAGGTAGCCCTGACCGTAGTAGAAGACCGGCCGCTCGCCCTGATAAAGAATGTGACGCGCCATCAGACCGACGATTGCTTCGTCGCTCTCGAAGGGAAGGTGGGAATCGAGGATGAAGAGCAAGCGAATCAACCCGGCCACGCCGAGGACGATCAGGAGTACTGCTTGACGAAGACAAGGATTGGTAGCGGGGGTTGGATTCGAACCAACGACCTTCGGGTTATGAGCCCGACGAGCTACCACTGCTCCACCCCGCGACGACAACAAACGCTAAAACCGAGGGCGAATTAGGCTTCCTGGCGGTGACCGATTGTACCGGTGGGTTGCCCCGCCAGGATCGTAGGCGCTGCGGCCTTTCACGACCGTGTTCGGGATGGGAACGGGTGGGACGACCGCGCTGCAAGCACCAGGAAGCCGCATCAAGGGACTAGGGCCGGGGGGGAGACGGTGGGTCTCCCCCACGGCGGTGAAGAGTGCAAGCCAGCGCGACGATCGCGACAGAGCGAGAGCGCGTGAACCCGAAAGCCCTCGGCCATGAGCACGGCTTTGCTCCAACCCTCACGGGTCGTCCACACGCCGCCTCTTCAACCGGTGGTCTCCCGGTGGCCTTACCAGTCACCTGGTGGAGGTCTCATCTTGGGGTGAGTTTCGCGCTTAGATGCTTTCAGCGCTTCTCTCGTCCGAACGTCAGCTACCCGGCGGTGGCCTTGGCAGGCCAACCGGCTCACCGTTGGTTCGTCCATCCCGGTCCTCTCGTACTAGGGACAGCGCCCCGCAAACCTCCCACGCCCGCGGCGGATAGAGACCGAACTGTCTCACGACGTTCTGAACCCAGCTCGCGTACCGCTTTAATGGGCGAACAGCCCAACCCTTGGGACCTACTCCAGCCCCAGGATGCGACGAGCCGACATCGAGGTGCCAAACCTTGCCGTCG
>DATLRG010000766.1:0-2714 GCA_035534795.1 Chloroflexota bacterium | reverse complement strand
CAGATGCGCCAGCCAGCCAGCCGTCGACGATTGGGCGCTGATCGGCCCGGCGTGGACTCGTCGCACACAGCCAGCACGGTGTCCCCGTTCGATCCAGCCCCGGCGGTGGTCCTCTCGCACCTCCTGCTGGATACGCTGCTGCCCGTTTGCGACCCGTACGAGTGGAAGATCGTCTGCGCCGTGCTGCGTCGTCAAGACGAGAAAAAGCTGAGCGTCGGCAGCCTGATGCACTGGACGGGGATGCAGCACCGCAAGACCTGCTTTGATGCGCTCACCCGGTGCTTGACCAAGGGATACATCGTCCGCGTGCCGGCCGGCAATTCGTACGCCTACCGACCAAACCCCGATCTGGCGCTACCGGTCAACTAATGGAAAGCCACGGTGGGAGCGACAGTGATCTGCTTGCTGTGCTGCGCACGGCAAGCAGATCACTGTCGCTCCCACCGTGGACTAACTCCAGAGGGTGTCTGAACAGTGTCAGTTGGTGGAAGATTTGCTGCGCAAATCTTCCACCAACTGACACTGTTCAGACACCCCAAGCGGAGATTTGGGCGCCCTCGGGGCGCCCAAATCTCCGCTTTACGATAACTTCTTACCGCAGGCGAGTCCCACCGGAGGTCGCGGTCGCGCGGCCTGGTTGGCCGGTTTCCGCGCCCTGCTCTTCCTCAGCGGAGGTCTGAGCCCGGTGTCGCGACGGTGCTGTCGGTGTCGCCGCGCGCTGTGCCGCGGCGGCACGCGCGGGACGTCGTTCGACCTGGAGCTGGTTGTGAACGTCGTCCACGCCGGGGATCCACCACGCGTCGTCGCCGGCGGCGTGCTTGATCTCCTTCGTGGCGACGGTGCCAGTCAGGGCCACCACGCCGGCGTCGCTGTCCACGTCGATCGCGGCGTCGAATGGGATGATTGGATCGGCGTCGATCGAATCGTAGACCATCTCGACGATCTCATTGTCGGTGGGTAGACCGGTCATGAGGAACTGCGGCGTATAGGTGCCGCCCCAGCGGCGGACGCCGCCGAGTCCCCAGCCCAGGCCGGCGGGGCTGAGCCAGTACGGGTTAAGGTTGGGATTCGCGAGGGCGGCGGGCGACATCCCGCCAAAGCCCATTCCCGCACCCATGCCGGGTGCGCCGAAGCCCATTCCCTGGGGAGCGTAGCCCATACTCGGGGCAAATGTGCCGGGCATCGTCTGGCCGGCGAATCCCGCCGACGGTCCCGTGGGAGAACCACACTGCGGGCAGCAGCCGCTCATGGTCGGATTGCCATATGGCATCACGTCAGTACTCCTCCGTTCGGCTTTACCGACCGCTCGTTTGAGCGCGTCGGCTGCTCGGCGTGCCAGTCCCGGTCGTCCCGGCCTCGGTGCGTTCGCGGCGTGTCACCACGTTGATCTCGTTGTGAACGTCGAGGACCTGAGGAATCCACCACGCGTCGTCGCCGGCCGCGTGTTTGACCCGCTTGTTCGGCACCGTGCCGGTGAGCGTCACGACACCGTTCTTCACATCGACGCCGATGTTGGTGTGGGCAGGGACCTCGGGGTCGTTGTCGAGCTGGTTCTCGACGAAGTATTTGACCTCGGCATCGTCCGGCCGAATCCAGGGGTAGGCTGGCGCGTAGGGAGTCGTTCCGTACCCGAAACCACCATACCCGGGGTAACCGCCGAAACCGGCGGCCCCACCCCAACCCGGCTGGGACCAGTACGGGTTGAAGTACGGTCCGGCCGCGGCCGGGCCGTAGCCATAGTTCATCACGGTCTCTTCCTCCAACGTGGGGGATCTTGGCGCTCGTCTGTCGCCGATTGGTGTCCGGGACCAACCGCACGGCGCCCTGGCGCGCGTCCCGGGCTGCAACGCCGGGGCAGAGAACGGCGCCGACCAGGTGTTTGATCGTCCCCATCGCCCTGCTAGCAAGAACGAGACCACTCCGCGCTCCGCAGGGTCTGGCTCAGATCTTCGGCGCGGCTCAGCAGCCGCCGCACGAAGCGAGAGAGCTGGGGGTCGACCTGGACCAGCTCCGGCGCGAGATCGTCGAAGAAGGTGTAGCTCATCGCGCACGCGAGGTACTCGCCGACGCTTTCGCGCGCCAGCGGTTCCAGAAACTCATCGCGCGCGCACGCCTGGTGGTAGAGCTGGGTGAGCGCCACGCGCTGGTCCGGAGTGAAAAACGTCGTCACCACGTGAGCAAACTCGTGACGCATGACCAGCAGGCTTCGCCAGGAGGTGACCATCGCGACGAGGCCCGGCGCGGCGTCCGTCAATCCTTCGCACTCGTCGATCGAGATGTTCGTCGAGTGCCAGCGGCGTCCGCGCATCTCCGGCGTCAGGATGTCGGCGCTGGACACCTTTTCGTCCCGATCGAGAATCCAAATCTCGGTCGGGTGATCGCTGGCCAGCAGCACGTACACCAGGGGATACGACTCCAGCGCGATCATCAGTTTCTCGGCCGCCTGTGGATGCGGAGCATGCACCAGCATGCTCTGGATCAGCTCTCGCTTGCTCCGCCCGCGCAGCCGCGTCGCCAGCTCTTCAATGGTCAAATACCCAGCCACGTCGCCCACTCCTTCACCAGCCACGCGATCGAGCCACGGAATAGCGTACGGACGCTAGTCCTCTCCTTCGTCAAGTCGCTATGGCTGCGCGGATTATAACAGCGCAAATCGGCGGAGACAACGGCCGTGTGCCTGCCTGTACGCTCAGTTCAGGATCAGGGGAGCATTT
>DATLRG010000765.1:0-3107 GCA_035534795.1 Chloroflexota bacterium | reverse complement strand
GTGGAAAAGTTGGCCGTAGGCCAACTTTTCCACCCGGCGCTCCCCTCAGCTCACGCACCACGAACCATTTACAACCCGGTGGCCTGGTGCATCATGCCGCCGTCGACGAAGACGGTGGTACCGGTCAGGTAGTCGGCGGCGGGCGACGCCACGAACGCGACGACCTGGGCGATTTCTTCGGGAGTGGCCAGCCGGCCCCACGGAATCTGCGCCTTCAGCCGATCGAGCAATCCGGAGCTCGCCAGGACGTCCCGGTTGATCGGCGTCGCGACGGCGCCCGGCCCGACGCCGACGACGTTGATCTGGTGCGGCGCCAGCTCCAGCGCCAGCGTCCGCGTGAGCATGCGGACCGCTCCCTTCGAGGCGCAGTACGGACTGTTGCCCGGCATCGGCAGGTCTTCGTGAATCGACGAGATGTTGATGATCTTCCCGCCGCCACCCTGCTTGACCATCGCGCGCGCCCCGGCCTGGGCGCAGAGGAACAAGCCCTTGAGGTTGACCGCGATCACGCGATCGAAATCAGCCTCGGTTACCTCGAGAAAAGGTGCCTTCTTTTCGATCCCGGCGTCGTTGACCACGACGTCCAGCCGCCCGAGGCCCTCGATCGTGGCATCGACCATCTGGGCGACCTGCTGCGCGTTCGATACGTCGGCGGGCGTGGCGATCGCCTTCCGACCGAGGTCTTCGATCGCCTTCAGCACCGCCTCGACCTCGGCGTTGTCGACCACGTCGTTGACGGCCACGTCCGCGCCCTGGCGGGCCAGCTCGAGCGCGATCGCGTGACCGATTCCGCTGCGCGCCCCGGTCACCAACGCCACGCGCTTTTCAAGAGGAAGTGCCATGTTCACCCCCGCTCCTTGTCGATTCCCCTCTATCGGATTTGATGTAGAGGCGGCTTGCTATCCTATGAAATTGGCACCGACTCTCGGGTCACCATTTCCTCCCAAAACCGCGACAGCCGGTGCTCCGCGATCTCATCCGGGGTGATCCCCCGCGCCTGAATCGGCTCCAAGATGCGGGCCGCGGCAATGCCGAGAATTGCCTGCCGCTCTCGTTGGCAGTATGGCACCCAGTCGTCCGAGATGACGATCAAATCGATGTCGCTGTCGTCGTGTGTTGTGCCCCGGGCATATGATCCAAACAGCAGAATGCGTCGGGAACAAATGCCCATGTCGACAAGCACTCGGCGGTATCGTTCAATGACTACCGCAAGTTCGGATGCTGTGTTAACCATTGGAGGACCTCTTCGGTCTGTCTCAAGTATTCGCGCACGACTAACTCCGGGTACTCGGACACAGTATGCACAATTTCGTCGGGAAAACGTACCGAGACGCTCTGGCCGCTGATCGTGCCGATGAATTGTAGGTATCGACCCGGCACGTCCAGCCCAGCGGTCCGAATCAGGGAGACCAGATCGTGCGTCCGCGGTGGCAGGCTGTTGGTCACTTCGGCAACGTGGGCCTTCAACAGTTTCTCGATCGCCAGGTGGCAGAAGAATACCACGTAAACGTATCGCCCCGCGGTCAACAGTTCCCGGGCCGTGACCCAATCGTACTCCGCGGAATCGACCCAATTTCGCGTATCCGCCCTCATGCCACGTACTCCGACTAGACTTGGTCATTCCCACTCAGTGTGGAACACACCCGGTTTGTCGGTCCGCTGGTAGGTGTGGGCGCCGAAAAAGTCGCGTTGCGCCTGGATCAGGTTGACCGGCAGCTGCGCCCGACGGTAGCTGTCGAAGTAGGCCAGCGACGCGCTGAACGCGGGGACCGGGATGCCCAGACCGACGGCCTGCTGAATCAGTCGGCGGACGCTCGCCTGGCCGTGGTTGGCGATGCCGCTGCACTCGGGATCGATCAGCAGGTTGACCAGGGCGGGGTCGCGCCGAAACGCCGCCTGGATCGGGTCCAGCAGCTTCGCCCGAATGATGCAGCCGCCCTTCCAGATGCGGGCGATCTCCGACAGATTCAGATCGTACCCATAGTCGCGCGACGCCGTTCGCAACATCGCCATCGCCTGGGCGTACGAGATGATCATCCCGGTGTAGAGCGCGTCGCGCACGACGTCGGCGAAGGACAGATCGAACGACGACGCGGGCGCGGCCGGCCCGGAGAGGACCTTCTCCGCGTGGACGCGCTCGGCCTTGAAGCCCGAGATGTTGCGTCCCCACAGCGCCGCGTCGATGTTGGGGATCGGCACGCCGAGATCCGCCGCGTCCTGCGAGGTCCATTTGCCGGTGCCTTTCTGGCCGGCTTGATCGAGGATCAGGTCGACCAGCGGTTGGTTCGTCTCCGGGTCGACGTGAGCGAGCACTTTCGCGGTGATCTCGATCAGATAGGAGCTCAGGTCGCCCTCGTTCCAGCGGCTGAAGACGTCGGACAGCGCCCCGGCCTTCAGCCCACCGGCCGTGCGCAAAACGTCGTACGCCTCGGCGATGAGCTGCATCATCGCGTACTCGCAGCCGTTGTGGACCATCTTGACGTAGTGGCCAGCCTCGCCGGGTCCCATGTAGGCGCAGCAGGGTCCGTCCGCGACCTGAGCGGCAATCGTCGTCAGGATTGGCTCGACCAGCGGGTACGCCTCGCGGGTGCCGCCGGGCATGATGCAGGGACCGTTGAGCGCGCCCGCCTCGCCGCCGCTGACCCCCACGCCGAAGTAGTGGAAGCCGGCCGCTTCCAGGTCTTTCGAGCGCCGCTTGGTGTCCTTGAAAAACGAGTTGCCACCGTCCATCAGCACGTCGCCGGGCGCGAGCAACGGTCGGACCTGGGCCAACACGTCGTCCACGGGAGCGCCGGCCTTCACCATCAAGAAGACGCGGCGCGGGCGCGCCAGCGAGCCGACGAACTCGGCGAGGTCGTAAGTCGGCCGAATCTTCTTGCCACGAGCCCGGCCCTCCGCCAGCGCGCGCGTCCGTTCGGCGGTACGATTGTAGACCGACACGCCGAAGCCGTGGTGCTCCATGTTCAGGGCCAGGTTTTCGCCCATGACCGCCAGGCCGATCAGGCCAATCGCGCTCTGTTCCATCGTCGTCGCCTCGCTGACAATTTCGCTCGAGGAGGGGGTGCTCATCGCGTCTGCAAAGTCTCGCGGCGTTGAGTGAGCCTGGC
>DATLRG010000764.1:0-2870 GCA_035534795.1 Chloroflexota bacterium | reverse complement strand
CCCGCAGCAGCCGCGCGAGCGCCACGGCGGGAGGATCCTCGTCGAGGGCGGCCGCATCCACCGCGGCGATGGCTTCCGCCCTGGCGCGATCGCTGACGGCGCCGAGCAGCAGTTCCCGTGATGCGTAGTGCGCGTAGACGGTTTGCCGGGTCACGCCGGCCGCGGAGAAGGCGCGGACGCCCTCTGGCTGGCCCGCTACCAGGAGTTCTGGGACGAGAGCTACGACCGGCTTGACGCGCTGCTCGCGGCATTGCGGGATAATCACCCTGACTGACCGTATCGAGACTCTATCATCGGAAAGGAGCATAGCATGGCAACGACACGGATCATCGCGGAACCGGGGATGCCGTACGTCGAGATCACCAGGGAGTTCGACGCCCCACGCGAGCTTCTTTTCCGCGCCCACACCGATCCGGAGTTGCTGGCGCAATGGCTCAGACCGCGCGCGGTGACCACGACCATCGACCGCCTCGACGCCCGCGATGGCGGCCGGTGGCGCTACACGTCGCGGGGCGCCGACGGCAACGACTACGGATTCCACGGCGTGTACCACGGCACGCCGTCCCCGGACGGCATCGTCCAGACCTTCGAGTTCGAGGGCGCGCCAGGCCACGTCTGCTTGCAGACGTACATGTTCGAGGAACGCGGCGGCAGAACCCTGCTGCGCCAAAACGCCGTCTTTCAGTCGGTCGAGGACCGTGACGGCATGCTTCAGTCCGGCATGGAGCAAGGGGTCAACGAGGGGATGGAGCGCCTGGATGAGCTGGTCGCCAGAATGGCCCCGGCGAGTTGACGTCGTCGCCCGATCAGGGTGGGAGCGCTCTCGAACGGGATATCGCCACCTTCTCCCGAGTTGGAGAGCGGAAAATGAGACAGCTCACAGGATTTGGAAGCGATCGCCAGGGCGATCACCGACGCCATCGGGTCGGCGATCGAGCCAGAGGACGTCGTGCGGAAGACACAGCGGCGAGCGTGGCGGATCCGGCGACGCTGAATTAGATTGGAGCGCAGGCTATGGATCAGACCAATCTCGACATCTATGGCGCCGAGCCGATCCCATGGTCGCGCGCCCTCAAGCAACTCGATGCGGGCGCCGCGAAGGCATACTGGCTGGCCACGACGCGGCCTGACGGACGCCCGCATATTGCCGGGGTGGGCGCGAAGTGGGTGGATGGCCGGCTCTACTTCACGAGCGGCGCCGGCACGCGCAAGAGCCGGAACCTGGCCGAGAACCCGAACTGCGTGGTCTCGATGTCGCTCCCCGACCTCGACCTCGTCATTGAGGGCACGGCCACCAGGATGACCGACGAGGCGACCTTGGCGCGACTGGCCGAGCGCTATTCGTCACAGGGCTGGCCGGCGACGGTCAGCGATGGCGCCATCACGGCGCCGTACAGCGCCCCGAGCGCTGGGCCACCGCCATGGTATCTCTACGCGGTCACGCCGGTGACGGCGTTCGGCGTGGCCACGGCCGAGCCGTACGGGGCCACGCGCTGGCGGTTCGGTTGATCGTTCGAGGCGAGCGCCGGATGTTCTCGCCCCCAACCTGGTAGAGTTCTTCAGAGGCTGAGAGCGACGGTACGAAAGGACAAAACATCATGGATTGGAAGCTCGAACTGGTGGTAGTCCCGGTGGCGGACGTGGACCGGGCGAAGCGCTTCTACAGCGAGCAGGTGGGCTTCGTGGTCGATGTGGACCACCGGGGGAGCGAGACATTCCGCGTCGTGCAACTTACCCCTCCCGGCTCGGCCTGTTCGATCACCGTGGGCACCGGGCTCGGCGACATGCCGCCGGGCTCGGTGAAGGGCCTGCAACTCGTCGTGCCCGACATCGAAGCCGCCCGAGCGGAACTGGTCGAGCGAGGCGTGGAGGTCAGCACGGTCAAGCACTTCGAGGGCGGCGCCATGGCTGATGGGCCAGGAGGAGACTACAACTCGTTCATCTTCTTCAGCGATCCTGACGGTAACGCCTGGGTAGTGCAGGAGAAACACGCCCGCCCCTGACGGCCGCGGCGCGAGCCTCCCGCTGAATGGGTGGCGAACTCGCCGTTTCCCCTCGCCACGATCATCGGCCTGGATGATGCGACCGAGAGGTTTTCCATGCTCTATGGCGACGCGCGTGGCGTCTTCCGCGTATACCAGACGAGCCTTGTCGATGGCGTCTGGAAGGTGTGGCGGGAAGCGCCGGGTTTCCTTCAACGTTTCACGGGCACGTTCAGCGACGACAACACTCCCATCACGGCCCGCTGGGAGAAGTCGGACGACGATTCGAAGTGGGAATACGACTTCGACCTGACCGATACGAAAGGCATCTAAGCTGGGACGGCGTTGGCCGGAGGTTGCATGTCCCATGCTCGGTTAACCCCGCCCGCCCGCCGACGAATTGTTGGCGGTCGCCGCGTTGAGCCCATCAGCTAGCGACTCGTTGATCATTTCCAAGAATCTGGCACGCACCCGGTTGACCGAGAGCCCACACAATGCGATAGTGTTCGCATGAAGCACGAAGGTTCGGATAGCAGCCCTGACTTCGTCCAGTCTCTTGAGCGCGGCCTCGCCGTAATCCGGGCCTTCAGCGCCGAACATCCTGAGTTGACCCTGAGCGAGGTCGCGCGGGCCACCGAGCTTACCCGAGCCGCCGCGCGCCGCTTTCTGCATACGCTGGTCGATCTGGGCTATGTGAGTAAAACCGGTCGGCTCTTTGCCCTGAGGCCGCGGATCCTCGAACTAGGTTTTGCCTATCTCTCCAGCCTCGGCCTTTCCGAAGTCGCCACCACGCACCTGGAGACCCTGGTTTCCACCGTACATGAATCCTCGTCGGTCTCGGTGCTCGATGATGACGAGGTCGTGTATGTGGCCCGCGTCCCCACGCGC
>DATLRG010000763.1:0-6495 GCA_035534795.1 Chloroflexota bacterium | reverse complement strand
GGGTGGACCGTCAGGAGACGTCCCGCGGGAGATCTCCTGATGGTCCACCCATTCCTGGATACCAATTGAATCAGGTCGGAATCGCTTCGACCTGGCCGGCGGCGCCGCGCATGATGTCGTCGAGGTGGCGCTTGTCGTCGGCCGACAGGTTGATTGCCAACGCTTCGACGTTTTCCTCGATCTCGGCCGGGCGGCGGGTGCCCGAGAGGCCGACCGCGATGCGCGGATTCGACAGCACCCACGCCAGGGCCAGGCGCGGCAGCGTCGTGCCTTTGTCGGACGCGAACGCCTTCAGCCGCTCGACGACCTCGAGATTCTTTCCGAAGTTGTCCGGCGTGAAGAGCGACTGTCCAAAGATGATTCCGCGCGAGCGCCAGTCGGTGTCGTCGAACTTCGTCTCGGTGGTGAACGCACCGGTCAGCAAGCCGTGAGCCAGCGGGCCGTACGCCATGACGCCCATGCCGAGCTCGCCCGCGGTCGGGAACATCTCGTACTCCCAGCGGCGATCGAACAGGTTGTACCCGACCTGGTTGGCGACGATCGGCGCGTGCTCGCGACACTCGCGAATCTGGGCCGCGCTGAAGTTCGAGACGCCGACGTACCGCACCTTGCCAGCGGCCTGGAGGTCGTTCAGCGCGCGCATCGATTCCGGAATGGGCGTCTCGACGTCGGGCCAGTGGACCAGCAAGAGGTCGACGTAATCTGTGCCAAGCGACCGCAGGCTCTGCTCGCAATCTTCCACGATTGATTCGTACCGCGCGTCGCGTCGTGGCTTCTGCCCGGGTCGCGTCGGCAGCGCACACTTCGTCACGACGACGACGTTCTTCCGGTCATCGCCCAGCGCCTGTCCCAACAGCGCCTCGGACCGTCCCGCGCCGTAGCCGCGCGCGGTGTCGTAGAGCGTGACGCCGAGCTCGAGGGCGCGTCGAATTGCCCGGGTCACGTCCTGATGATCAATCGACCCGTAGCCCCCTCCCATCTCCCAGCAGCCAAAGCCAACCGCGGAGACCACCAGATCCGACTGTCCCATGTTGCGGTATTCCATCGTCTCTCTCCCAAAAATGGCTGGATCCCGAAGTGGTCCCAGTATAGGGCATCGACGGCGGTCCGCACAATCGGTGAGCGGCGCGAGGCCGTGGCCTCGCGCCGGATAAATGCACGAGCAAGAGCGTTGCGGTTTTGCGTGGGTGTAACGCTATGTGCCAGACCCACGCAATACCGCAACACTCTTGCTCGTTCATTCAGCCGACTGTCCGCGCGGTGACCAGGCGCTCCGGTCGAAACGGGTTGATCCGCGGGTCCACGTCGCCGCTGACGATCTCACGGGCCACGACTCGCCCGAGCAGCGGCCCCATCGTCACGGCGCTGTGGGTGCAGACCAGGTAGAGGCCGCCCGCCGCCGGCGCGGGGCCGATTACAGAATAACCATCGGCAGGGATCGGCCGCACCCCCACGCGCGCTGCCTCGATCCGGGTCCCCGCCAGCCCCGGTAGCACGCGAGCGGCGCGTTCCAACATGTCGGCGCAGACGCTGGGGACCGGCTCGACCGGGGTGTCGGCTCGCACTATCGCGTCAAAATCTTCGTGGCGCAGCATGATCCGGCCGGCGCCGTCCGGTCTCAAGCTGATTCGCGGGGCCTGAATCACTGCCCGCAGGGTCACGGGCGCCGGGGCAGAGATCGCGTTCATCCCGACCGTTGGTGCGAGCGGCACGCGGATGCCCGCCAGCTCCGCGAGCTCGGCCGTCCACCGCCCCACGCAACTGACGACGACGTCCGCGTTGAGCTGTTCTCCGTTGGCCGTTCTGACCCCGCGAACGCGCTCGCCAGACCTGATGAGCTCCACGACGCGGCAGTTTCGGCGAACGGTCGCCCCGGCGGCCTGCGCGGCCTGTGCCAGGAAACCGACGAGCAGGGTGGTATCGACGTAGCCCTCGGTCGGGTAGTAGGCGATTTCCGCGACGTCAGGCGGCGCGGCCAGCGAGGGTTCCAACGAACCAAGCGCGCTCGCCGGCAGGAGCTCCGCGTGGTAGCCCCAGCCCCGGAGACGGGCCACCTTCGCCCGCAGGCGGGAGTGGCCATCGTCACCTGAGGCCCACTCGATGCAGCCGTCGAGATGAAGCCAGGGCGCACGACCAAACTCGTGCAGCAATGCCGCGTGCTCGCCCATGCCGGCGACGTTGAGCAAGTGATAATCGAGCGGCGGCTTGTTGCTGGCATTGATCCAGGCGAAGCTCACGAGCGACGTGGCATTGCCAAGTTGCCCCGCTTCGAGCAGCGTGACCCGCACACCGTCCCGGGCCAGCCGGTAGGTGACCGAGGCGCCGGCAATCCCACCGCCGACGACGATAACGTCAACCACGGATATTCCTCCTTTTCGTGATCTTTTCGCGCCGTTTCGTGATCTTCGTGATCCAAACGTCTTCCCGCGACCGATTGTGTCCGGCGTGGTCCGAACATCCCCACACCCGGTTCAACGCCCGTCGCCAGTCAATCGGCCGCCGTCCCGCTCAGCGCTGCATCCCCCGCCGAGACTGCCTGCTGCACGGCGTCCGACAGCAGCACCCGACCGTCGAACGCTGGCGCGAGCGCGTCGACGACGGCGGTTCGGAATGCCTGCCAGCGTGGAACGAAGTGGAGATCCCGCGCGTGTTCCATGGCCTGCGCGGCCACCACCGCGTGCGCCGGTGGCGGGACTGCGTAGCCGGACGTCTGGTCGACGGCGACGTCCTTTCGCGATGGGAGCTTCACTTTGCCAGCCGCTAGCAGCGTCTGCGCATCTCTTTCGAGCAGGAAGCGCAGAAACTGCCACGACTGATCGGGTAATCTCGTCGCGCTCGCGATACTCGCCGGTTGCACGCCCGAGAGGGTAACGCTCTCTCCGGTGCGCGGCGCGCGGGGAAGGCGTTGCACGTCCCACTGAAACGGAGCTTGAGCCAGCGCGAGCGGCATTTCCCACGTCCCCGTCGGGAACATGCTGACGTCGCCGGCGAGGAACGGATCGATCTGGCCGGCCTGGCTGAGCCGCTGCACCTGGCTCGGCCGCGGCGCGACGTGGTGGACCAGAATGGCGTCGACACACCACTGCAAGGCTTCCAGGGCAGCCGGCTGCTGCAAGGTGACCTTTTGCCCGGCCAAATCCAGCCAGTCTCCCCCGTTGCCGGCGACGAAGCTGCCCCACCCCCCCTGCAGATCGTCGATCAGGAGCAATCCCCACCGCTGGACCTCGCCGGGCTTCCCAACGGTCAGCTGTTGCGCGGTTGTGAGAAAGGAATCCCAGGTCCAGTCAGCCGTTGGCTCCGCGAGCTTCCGCTCGACAAAATGGTCACGGTTGTACACGACGATTTCCGTCGCGTTCCAGATCGGCAGGCTGTACTGGCGACCGTCGACCGGCTGGGTGGTCGGTTCGGTCCAGTAGTCGGTCAGGCTGAACTGATCGGCGCTCATGCGATCGCTGAGGTCGAGCAGCGCCTTGAGCGCTAGAAAGTCCTGAAAATAGGCGCCGCTGTTCACGAACACGTCGGGCGCGGTCCCCGTGGCGAAGCTCCGACGCACATTGTCGAAGTGCTCCGCGAAAGCAGAAACCTCGGGCTGCACGACGATGCGCGGCGTCGACCGCGAAAAGCGATCGGCAAGCGTCGAGAGCGCCTGGGCGGCAGCGCCCGTTTCCCAGTGTGCGAAGCGCAGGACGAGCGGCTGAGGTGTTGGCGTGGGCGACGGAAGCGCCGGCTCAGGAATGATGCCCAGCAGGCGGCGTGGTGTCGGCGACGGGCGGTTCGTCGGGCCGCTCGGGGCAGGGCCGCTGCTCGGAACGCCGCCCGACGGATTGGCCCCGCAAGCAGCGAGGAGAGCCACGCTCCCCGTTACCACGCCAGCGATGATGAAATCACGGCGGGAGAACGTGCTGGGAACGCGCTGATACACTGGTCGCTGGAAAGGCGGTAGATTCTTCACGTGCTCCAACCTCATCGCCGCCCGAACGATCTCACGAGGCAAGCCATTGGGTAATGACTTCACATCTCGCCGGATCTTCGGTCAGCCCGATGCTCAGGGCCCAGAGCCAGTAGTCGACACAGCGGACCAGGGTCCAGGACCGCGCGCGGTCGAGATCGAGCCCGGCCTCGTCGACGAGCGCGGTAAAGTGGCGGCTCAGGCCGCCCGCTCGGTCCAGATCTTCCAGGCGAGTCCACAGAAGTTGGGCGATGCCGAACTCGGGGTCGCCCACCACGACCTTGGGATCGATGGCCAACCACGGCTCCCGGTCGCCGGCGAGCACGTTGCCGTCATGGAGATCGTAGTTCACCAGCGTGGAGCCCGCCGATGGCCCGAGCTGGACGGCCGAGTCCCGAGCAGCGTCAATGAGTCGCCGAGGCATCGGGCGACCCAGACGATCCCAGCGTTCGGTCAGGGTCTCTGACAGCCGCTCGGCCACGACCTTCAGGAGAGGTAGGTCGCTCGGCGCCGGCACGGACAGGCGACGAAGCAAGTGACCCGCGACAGCCACCGCTTTCCCAATCTCAACATCGCGTAGCGATCGACGACTGTTGAGCCGCTCCAGAAGCATCACGGCCAGCTCGGGTTCAGCCTCCAACAGTCGAACGGCACCCCGCCCATTCCAAACAGAAAGGGCTGAGATCTCGTGCGCGGTGGTCTCGTCGATCCACGACACCTTGAGAACGCACAACTCGTCGCGCCGCTTGACGGGTACAACGACGCCGAGGTACCCGTGCATCGGCGCGCCATCGACCACCAGGTCCCAGCGGCGGCAGAGGCCCTCGACGACAATCGGCAACCGATCGATCCAGGTCCGACCAGCGTCCCCTGCCTGGTTGATGATCGCGGTAGCGAAGTCGTCGGGAATCGTAACCATGGAGGGGTATCAGTCTCCTTGTCCCGCCTGGCTACTCGCCCGTGGAATGCTCTTCGACGCAGCTTCATCATGGATGCAGTTAAGGGCAATCGTCAATTACTCAAGCCTGCTGACTCCTCGAGACGCGCCCAATTTTCTAATTCTCGTCCTACTGTCTTCTTACGCTTTTCTTGCGCGGTCACTGGGATCATGCACGTACCGGGCACGACTCTGGGTTGTGTAGTCCGGCGCGTCAAGATTTCTGCTGCACGCTCGCACGTGGACGCAGGCGAAGTCAGTCTATTACCGAATAGTGGAGGGTTTCAGCGTGGCTACTCTCACGGCGACGAAAGTGACACCCCTGGGCGATGGCGTTTTGATCCGCCCGAAGGTGCGCGAGGAAAAGACCCGTGGTGGTATTATTCTTCCGGACACCGCGAAGGAAAAGCCGCAGGAAGGCGTGGTCGCCGCGGTCGGTCCCGGTCGGCGTAACGACAAAGGCGACCGCGTCGCGATGGAATTGAGGGTCGACCAGACAGTGCTGTACGCCAAGTACGCCGGAACGGAGGTCTCCATGGACGGAACCGACCATCTGCTGCTCCGAGAGTCCGACATTTTGGCCGTGATTAAGGAATAGGAGGGAAGACATGCCAGCAAAGCAAATTCAGTTCCGCGAAGACGCACGTGCGTCGCTAAAGCGCGGAACTGACATCCTGGCCGAAGCGGTAAAGACCACGCTAGGGCCAAAGGGCCGCAACGTGGCGCTCGACAAGAAGTTCGGCGCCCCGACCGTGACCCACGATGGCGTGACCGTCGCGAAGGAGATCGAGCTCGAGAATCCGTTCGAGAACATGGGTGCACAGCTGCTCAAGGAAGCTGCCACCAAGACCAACGATGTCGCCGGCGATGGCACCACCACCGCCACCGTTCTCGCGCAGGCCATCGTCACCGACGGCCTGCGTAACCTCGCTGCCGGCGCGAACGCGATGTTGGTGAAGCGCGGCCTTGACAAGGGCGTCCAGGCGATCGTGGCCGGCATCAAGGCAGAGGCCAAGGCGGTCCAGGGCCAGGAAGACATCGCCCACATCGCGACGATTTCCGCGGCCGACACGGAAATCGGCAATCTGATCGCCGAGGTGATGGACAAGGTTGGCAAGGACGGCGTGATCACCGTCGAAGAGTCCAAGGGCATGCGCTTCGAGACCGAGTACGTCGAGGGCATGAACTTCGATCGTGGCTACATCTCGGCCTACTTCATCACCAACGCCGATCGGATGGAGGCCGCCCTCGACGAACCCTACATCCTGATCACCGACAGGAAGATCTCCGCCGTCGCCGACATCGTCCCGGTGTTGGAGCGGGTGCTCCAGCAGGGGCGGCGTGACTTCCTGATCATCGCCGAGGACGTCGACGGCGAGGCGCTGGCGACGTTGGTGGTCAACAAGCTCCGCGGCACCCTCAACGTGCTCGCGGTCAAGGCGCCGGGCTTCGGCGACCGCCGCAAGGAGATGCTCAAGGACATCGCGACGCTGACCGGCGGTCAGGTGATCTCCGAAGAGACCGGCCGCAAGCTGGACTCGACCCAGACCTCGGACCTGGGCCGCGCCCGCCGTGTCACCTCTAACAAGGACGAGACCACCGTCGTCGA
>DATLRG010000762.1:0-3406 GCA_035534795.1 Chloroflexota bacterium | reverse complement strand
ATCCCTCACCACCTCGCTCACGTCAGACACCCTCGAGAGAGAGCTGCCGGGTTGCCCGTCGTTCATACATGATTTATGTGACTTCCGCGGCAAGAGGTGTATATTGTGTATGAGAAGTCGTCTCACTGAGTGAGGATACCGCAGATCGATCCGGCGAACCTGGATCGCGATGACCGTTCGCCTGGCTGCCTGTATCAATTGTTAGCACCGTGACCCGCCGCTCGCCTTTCCTCGACACCCCCCACCGCCGCCGCTCGCAACTTGACTCCCGGGTCGTCACCGCCTCGACCATCCACGGAGCCATTGCCGACAGCCAGACCGCGCCGAGGGGGAGTAGACGATGTCCATCCCGTTGCTTGCTGTCCGGCTGGACGCCGACCATCGTCCGGTCGTCGAAGCGTTGCTCGAGTGGCTGCCGATCGGCATCATTCTGGTGGAAGATGCCGGCGGCGAGCGTATTGTCGCCAACCGTCGGGCGGAGGCGCTCTTTGGCCACCCGCTCCGACCCGAGGAAGGGATTGTCCAGAACCTGGGCCACGTCTGCTGGCCCAATGGCACGCCGTGTACGCTGAACGAGCTACCGACCATGCGTGCTCTGCGAGGCGAGGTGGTGAGCGGCGAGGAGCTGCTGCTCCGCCGCTTGGATGGCCGCGAGGTGCCGGTGCTCGTCCAGACCAGCCCGATCCGCGATGCCAGCGGCGGCGTCGCCGGCGCGCTCGCCGTGCTCGACGACCTGTCGTCGATCAAGGAGCTCGAGCGACTGCGGGAGGAGTGGACCTCCATCGTCGCGCACGACTTGCGCCAGCCGGTCACCGTCGTCCTTGGCTACGCCACTCAATTAGCCAGGCGGGGGCATTCGGACGACACGCCTCGGGCGAAGGCGATCGAGCACATCCTCGCCAGCGCCAACCAGCTTCGGCGCATGATCAACGATCTCCTGGACGCGTCGCGTCTCGAAGCCCGCCGCCTGGCCCTGGAGCGGCAGTCGCTCGATCTGGTTGGGCTGGTCTCCACCGTGGTCGAGCGTACCGCCAAGGTAACTGTTGGCCGGGCGGTGCGTTTCGAGCCCGCCAGCGGCGCCATCCCGCGCGTCTGGGCAGACCCGAGTCGGATCGAGCAGGTGCTGGGCAATCTGCTTTCCAACGCGGCCAGGTATGGTTACCCGGGGGCCGAGATTCGGGTCCGGGTCAACCGCGTCGTCGGCGAGGTCGAGGTCTCGGTGGCGAACGCCGGCGATGGCATCGCGCCGGACGAGCTACCGAAGCTCTTCGCCCGGTTTCGCCGACGCCGGCGTTTCGCCGAGGATGGCATCCCCGGCCTCGGGCTCGGTCTCTACATCACTCGCGGCCTGGTCGAGGCGCACGGTGGACGGATCTGGGTTGAGAGCACGCCCGGCCAGACCACGACCTTCTACTTCACGATTCCGGAGGAAGCGCGTGCTCCGTAGACCAGGCCAGTCCGCAAAGACGACCGGCGGCCGGCCGTCGCGCCGCGTCGTGCTCGCCGCGCTCGCTGGCCTGACGACGACCGCCTTGCTTTCCGCGTGCTCGGCGAGTCTCCCGACGTCGAGCCGGACGGACCGAGGCCCAGCCAACCGTTCCGCTGCGGTCACGGCGGTCGTCGGTCCGACGCCGTCGCCAGCGCCTTCAGCCACGACACCGGTCGTCCGATCGTCGCCAGCGGGCGTCAAGCCGGTGCCGCGCGATCGTACCTTCGTCTCGGCTGGCGTCGGCGGCGAGGCGTTTGAGCAGTTCACCGACGTCGAGATGCAGAACCCGTTTCTGCCGGGCATCTCGCGCAGTGGCTTCCAGGTCGTGATGGAGCCGCTCTTCTTCTACAATCCCTACCACACCGCCAGCGTCTGCGGCCCGGCGAGCGTCGCCCAGTGCAATCGGGGCGAAATTCCCTGGCTCGCGGTGACGTACGCGTACAACGACGACTACACCTCCGTCGTCGTCGATCTGCGCGAAGGGGTGCTCTGGAGCGATGGCCAGCCGTTCACCGCGCGCGACGTCGTCTTTACCGTGAACATGCTCCGGGAGAACGCCCCCGATCTGACCTGGTCCATCGACATGCACCAGTGGGTCAACCAGGCCACCGCCCTGGACGATTACACGGTCCAGTTCGCGCTCAATCGCCCGAACCCGCGCTTCATCTTCGACTACTTCATGTTTCACGAGGACTTCGGCATTCCGATCGTTCCCGAGCACGTCTTCCGAGGCAAGGACCCGCGGGTGTTCCCCAACTTCGATCTCACGCTCGGCTGGCCGGTCGTGACCGGACCGTACCGTCTGGTCTATTCGGACGCGCACCAGAAGATCTGGGACCGCCGCGACGATTGGTGGGGCGCGCTCGCGGGCTTCCACGCCCTCCCCGAGCCCGAGCGGCTGGTGTTTCTTCCCGCCTTTCCGGCGACGACGATGGCCGACCTGATCGTCCGGGACCAGGTCGATACCACGCTGAACCTCTCATTGGGCGGTATCCAGTCGGTTCTGAATCGGAACCCGAAGATCACTACCTGGACGAATAGCCAGGCACCGTACGGTTACGTCGACTACTGGGTGACCGGCCTCGGCTTCAACGACATGACAGCGCCCTTCGACGATCCGACCATTCGCTGGGCGATCGACCACGTCGTCAACCGCGACGAGCTAGTCGCCGTCGGCTACGACGGCGCCGGCGAATCCGCCCTGCTACCGTATCCGGACTTCCCCGCGCTGCAGCCGTACCTCTTCCAGGTCTCCGACGTGGTCAAGGCCAGCCAGCCCGGCGCGTTCGATCAATCGAAAAGCGCCCAGATCATGCGGGCGAAAGGCTACGAACAGGACCGGCAGGGCTTCTGGTCGATCGGCGGAAAGCGCTTGTCCATCCCGATCGTCACCTTCCAGGTCGAGCAGGATATCACGGCGGTCCTGGTCGACCAGTTGCGGCGCGGCGGGTTCGACGCCACCTACACGCTGCCCGCGGACTACGAGACCCCCATTTACACTGGGGAAGCCGCGGCGTATGTCTTTGGCCACAACGGCAGCGTTCGCGACCCTTATCTCACGCTCCGGCTCTACGAAAGCCGCTTCTCCGCGCCCACCGGCCACCGCGCCACCAGGTCATATCGCTGGCGAGACCCCCAGTTCGATCAGATCGTCGACCAGATGGGGACCATCCCGGCGACCGCTCCCGGATTCACGGCCCTCTGGCGCCAGGCCCTGAGCATCTGGCTGAAGGCCCTGCCGGACATCCCCCTCGTGCAGTTCTATCACCGCATCCCGGTCAACACGACCTACTGGACCGGCTGGCCCGACGCGACCAATCCTTATATCAACACCGCGAACTGGCACCGGACGTTCGAGCTGGTGATCTTGAGTCTGAAGCAGGCGTAGGGGCGGGCACGGTGCTGCCTGGCGAGAAA
>DATLRG010000761.1:0-3266 GCA_035534795.1 Chloroflexota bacterium | reverse complement strand
TGTTGATGCTCGCGGCAGAGTGAAGCAGAACACGCTTCCCTCGCCCGCCCCAGAGGACGCCCCGCTGTCCGCCCAGATGCGCCCACCGTGCGCCTGGACGATCTCCTTGCAGATCGCTAGCCCCAAGCCCGTGCCGGGGGTCCGGTGCTTGACCCGAGGCGAGCGATAGAAGCGCTCGAACAGGTGAGCCTGTTCGTCCGGCGTCAGGCCGGTCCCCTGATCATGGACGGCGAAGAGGACCATACCGCCCGCGTCGCCGACCTCGACGTGGATCGGTGCATCCTCGGACGAGTACTTCGCCGCGTTCTCGATCAGGTTGCTCAGAACGCGTTCGATGTGGCTGGGATCGGCCAGGACGAGCGGGAGACCCTCCGGGATCGACGTGCTCATCGGATGCCGGCCGGCGTTGGGTGTCGACTGGCGGATGCCTCGCTCGACCAGCACCGCCGGCGCGACCGGCACTTTCTCGAGCCGCGCCGTTCCCCCGGCGTCGAGCCGCGAGATTTCCAGGAGGTCGCCGATCAGTCGGCCCAGACGATCCGCTTGCCGCTCGATGCTGGCGATGAAGTCCCGCTGGGTCTCGACGTCCCAGGCGACATCCGTCTGGAGAAGCGACGAGGCATAACCCTTGATGTGAGAGAGCGGTGTTCGTAGCTCGTGGGAGACGAGAGAGATGATGGTGGCCTTGAGCCGCTCCACCTCTTGCTGCGGTCGGAGGTCGCGCAGAACCTGGACCGTCCCGAGGAGTCGCCCGCTCGTATCCTGGATCGGCGACACGACGCGCTCGACCGCGATGCGCTCGCCGTTTGGACAGACCAGAGTTGCCTGGACCGAGCACGGGCCGCTATCCAGGGGCGGTGGCACCTCCTCGTTCGCGTCGTCGACGAGGCGGAAGGCGTCCTTCGACGGTCGGCCGACGGCGTCCGCCTGAGCCCAGGCGCTCGCCGGCCGGTTCAGCCGGACGATCCGCCCCTCCAGGTCGGTCGTGAAGACGGCGTCCTGCATGCTATCGAAGATCGCCGCCAAGCTGGAGCGCTCGATCTCACTCTGGCGCAGCGCGGCCTGCTCGCGGACCCACAGCTCCGTCTGAGCGAGCGCGATCGCCGCGCGGTCGGCCAGACGCGCCAGGGTATCCCGCGCCCCCTCCGGGATCGCCCCCGGCGTCCGCCACCCGGCCAGCAGCGCCCCGGTCGCGCCGCTCAGCGGTACGATCACCAGCGAGCGGAGGTGCTCCTCCTCCAGGAGGGGGTTGTCTCCTTCGCTCGCACCCAGCCCGTGGAGGTCGTCGACCTCCAGCACGTCGCTCGTCTGCAAGGCCCGCCCCACGAGGCTCGCGCGTGCCGGGACGAGCGTCCCCTGCCGAAAGCGGCCGAGGCTGCCGCGCAGGAGCGTCCAGTGGAGCATGACATCATCAGTGGAACGGGCCGGTCCCGCTGGCTCGCGGTGGCAGAGTCCAGCAACGTCGGCGCCGAGCAGGTCGAGCACCGAGCGCACGACTAGCTCGACCACCGCCTCGGGCTCGGACAGCGACGAGAGCGCCTTGCCGATCTCGAACAAGGCCCGGAGCGTCCGCTCTTCCTGGCGCGCCCGGGCGAAGCGTCGGGCGTTCTCGATCGCGATCGCGGACTGCCGAGCCAGCACCTCGAGCAGCTCCGCGTCGTCCGCGGAGAACTCCGGCGCGCCGACGCGGTCGGTCAGGTAGAGGTTGCCGTAGACGACGTCGCCCCGGGCGATCGGCCCGCCCAGAAAGCTGGTCATGGGCGGGTGGTACGGCGGAAAGCCCACCGAGGCCGAATGGTCGGCAATGCGCGCGCAGCGGACGATCCGCCGCTCCTTGACGATGTAGCCGAGGAGCCCGGTGCCAACCGGGAGGGGACCGATCCGGGCCCGCTCCTCGGCGGTGATCCCCGCCGTGTAGAACTGCCGGACCTGGCCTGTTGCGTCGAAGACGCCGAGCGCGGCGTAGCGAGCATGCAGCAGCGTTTTGGCCATCTCGACGATGCGCTGGAGCAGGTCGTCGAGTGGGACCTCGCCGGCCAGGGCGATGTCGCCCAACGTCGCCAGGTACTGACGCGGGCTCGGAATCGCGCTATCCGGTTGGGTTGCGATGGTTGCGTCGCACGGCACGCGGTCACCCCTCCGGTTGTGCCCGAATCTGGGTTGCTAACATGTCTCTGTTTCCTCTGTGCCTTCTCCGCGCCTCCGTGGTGAAAGCGTCCCCGATCCGACCGATCATCGAAATTCGGCGCGGGTCATGTTAGCCCTGTCAGTATACCAGGCACGGATCAGCGGACCGTCGCTTCGTCCAGGAGCGTGCGGGCGGCGACGACGATCCCGCCGACGTCGGCGGGTCGGGCGAAGCTCAGCGCGGGTGGGCGCGACAGGGCACGCGTGATCAGCGCCGGTCTCTCCGCGGCAAGGATGAACGGGACACTCTGTGCCCATGGGCGCTCGAGCAGCCGGCGAAGATGGACCGGAGAAGCACGCTCGGCGTTCTCGACCACGACGACGAGCAGGTCAGGCTGTCCGAGCGCGGGCGCCCAGCGAGCCGCCTGGGCAAGTGCGAGGTCGGTGTGCTCGACGAGGAAGCCGCGTCGACGCAAGTTGAGAGCGACGAGCCCACCGAGCTCGGCGTCGTCGCTGACCACCAGCACGGTGGCCCCGTTGCGCCCGTCACCCATCCTGGCCCCCTCCACCCGCGACCGATCAGCGTCCTCAACGGCCGCCCGGATCCTGTTTTCCAGACGGACGTGTGCGCGTGATGAGAATACTGGCTCGCTCCTGATTACTCCATGAACAGTCCGATCATTGGCCTGAATAACTCCTGAATGACTGCTGGAGGTCGAGGAAGAAGCAGAGTCCTTTCAGGATTTGTTCGGCGCATCGCGGCCACTCGCGGGGAGTGAGATGACCGAGGAGGAGCAGCGAGAGATGATCGCGGGATTTGCTGCGCAAATCCCGCGGTTTTCATCGTGGCATTACTTCAAGACGGCGTTTCTGGTTGCCGCAAATCGCTCTGAACCACTCTATATGAAAGACCCTACCCCCGGATCCCAATCGTGTCGTGACCGCCGAGCGATCCGAGCTTCCGGAAGAACATCGTCCGCTCGACGACGGACGGCAAGCTCGTGGTCACCCTGGCTGAGACCGGGCTGTCGACGACGATGTCGTTCACCGAAATCGTCAGCGTGCGCGTGGGAAGGATGGTGAAGTCGCGGCCGACCACCTGGCCGCCAGGCACATCAAAGTCGATGTGGGCGCTCATC
>DATLRG010000760.1:0-5860 GCA_035534795.1 Chloroflexota bacterium | reverse complement strand
TCGCTGTATAATCATGTTCAAGAGGAAAGCGATGTCGGCGTTGTCGGGGTTTTCGTCAGCCACGGGCCCCAGCACCGCTTGAGCTTCCTCGCATCGACCCGCTTCGAGCGCTGATCTCGCTCGGGCGAGTGCTCCGGATAGCCGCCCGGCCTGTTCGGCCGCGGCGGCTTTCGCGTTCTCGGCATCTTCGTGGCGCCGTCGATCGGCGAGCAGCCGCTCCAGATCGAGCTCCGTCGCCAGCCGCTCGGCATCCAGCCGGCGCTGCTCGGCCAGCGCGTTTGCTCCCGCTTCCGCCTTGCTGGCCAACGCGGCGACGTGGGTCGCAGCGGCGAGCGCCTCCTCGGCGAAAGCGTTCGCCACGAGCGCTTCGGCCTCCCGTCGAACCTGACTGGCCCGCTCGACGGCCTGTTCCGCCTGCCGCTGCTGCGCGACAAGGGCGTCGTATTGCTCGAGGTCGCGCAGGGCGGCCGCTCGGGTCTCCTGATCGCGGCGGCTGACGCTCGCAAGCGTCGCGCTGGCCGACTCCAACTCCGCGAGCAAGCTCGCGAGGTCACCCGCTGGCTCACCTGTCGGGTTGGGTTGGGTCTCTTCAGGTACTGGTACGGCCGGCTCTTCCGGCAGGATGTCGAGATCGAGGATGTCCGCGAGCTCTGAAAAGCTCTTGACGACGATAGACACGGTAAACCTCCTATCGATTGACCGTTCGCCGTTCGCGACGAGCGGTGATGCGAGTTACGCGGCTTGCGAGCCGCCGATAGTGCCATTGGTGCGCGGCGTGAGTGGGTCAGGCCGCAAGACCAGCGCTGACCGACTCTCTGGCGGTACTCCTGGTGCGAGATCGATCGGCACGAGCACGCCGGTGCTCTGCTGGGTGGCGAGACCGATGAGTTGCTCGGCCAGCACGGCCAGCAACTCATCGGAGGTCAGGCAGCGGCCATCGACCTGAAGTGCCAGTCGGACGAGCGCGAAGCGCGTCCCGTCCGTCCGCTGGCCAAGCTGGTAGCAACCGGCGAGTTGCCGGTCAGTGCTGATGATCTGCTGCACGAGAACGGTCAACTCGGGCGGTAGCGGGGCACCGAGCGCACGCCGGAGCCGGCCCAGGCCCCAGCGGAGCTCGCGTTCCAGGGCGCGGCGCCTGGTCCGGTCGGCGACCAGCACCTCGACCGGCACCGTCTGGCGCGATTCCCGGATCCGTTGCCAGGTCCGACCAAGGGCTGATAATAACCAGACGCGACTGGCGGCGAGCCAGCGACCGTACGAGGTACGGTGGCGCGCGTGACGTTTGGACATATTTGCACTCCTGTCTCCGAAATAGCTGAAGCCGAGCTTGTCGGCTCGGCTTCAGTGAGGCGGATTCGCGATCGGTGAGTCTATTCGGGAGGTGCGCGAGACATAGAATCATCTCCTTCCGTCTGGGATTCGGATTGATTCGGAGACGAGCTGAGGCAGCCCCTCAGCGTGGTTCTTTGCGGGCGATCAGTTTGGTGGGCACGCCTGTGGATCCGTACTGTCGGCTTGGAGAGGACTGATGGTACTCAGGGACGCTTCGTCGCGCCCGCGAGAAATTCCTGAATCGCGGCCTCAGCGTCGGGGAACTGCCGATACAGCCGGTTGAGGAACGGCGTCGATCCGAGGAGCAGAACCCCGTTCCGGATCTCGCCGAGGGGGAAGTCACTCGAGTTATCGGTTACGAGGACAGTCGCGGGCGCGGCCAGGGCGGTCTGCATAATTGGCCAATCGTCCGGGTCGGCCAGCCAAGCGAGATCGGCTGACGGTGCCGTCGGATAATCGACCGACTGCAAGACGTGGGAGAGATCGGCGATGAGGATATTCACCCGCTGGCGTGATGCCCGGAGGCGACGGCGGGTCTCGGCCCGATTGCACCCCTCGCGGGCCGCGCGTTCGGCGATCCACTCGGTCCGCTTGCGCACGAACTCCCCGACGATCCAGGGGCTCCAGTACCCGGCGTAGAAGTCTAGCGCGGCCGCGGCGCTGAGCGACGTTCGGTTGGCGCCGAGCAGCGCGGACGCGTCGAGGGCGACGCGCTCAAGCGCCGCTGGCGGCGTCATGTCGAGAGGCAGAGGAACGGCGCGCGCGAGCAAAGAGAGCGCGGACCTCCTCGGAGGTTGGGTTCCCTTCCTGGTCCAGTGCGCAAAGCGACTCCCGCAGACGTAGGAGACGCGCCACGCTTTCCTGGGCGACGACCCAGCGTCCGCCGAGCGCGCCGCCAGCGAGCGTGCCACGCTCGATCCAGCGCTTGATCGTCGGAATCGAAACCCCGAGTTTCTCCGCCGCCTGGCCGGTCGTCAGGAAGCCGCGCTCTGGGCGGGCGAGCGCGTTGACGGCCTCGCGCAAGGCGGCTTCCTCGCGCCCGCGTCCTGTTTGCGCCATTTCCATTTCCAGAGCTTCGAGCGTCGTCAGCGTCGTGAGGTTCACCATCTCCGCGCTCCTGGTTCGGGTGTGTCTGATGTTCAATAATATCGTCTTACTGAACGAACTGCAATGAGACTGGCCTGACCGAGTGACGACCCACTGCGTCATTCGGGCTGGCCCCAAATGCGTAACCGCATTCCCGCGAGAAGCGGCTCGATGCCTGAGGAGACCGCAGCGCTGTAGGTGACGTAGAGCAGGTCGGCCAGAGCGTCGGCCACCTGGACACTATCTCCGCTCGTGAGAGCGGCGTCGAGTTCGACCAACTCCTCCGTGATCAGCCGACGGCGGAGCACGACGATCTCGGGAGCAGGAGGCGCCGGCCGTTCGCCAATCCCGAGGCCGAAGTGGCCATGGAATGCAAGAACAGCGGAAAACGGATCGAATCCCGTTTGGGTCAACCTCGTACTGTTCCTCGGCATGCAGTTAGATCGACTGTGAGCCAACCGAGAGTTCGCTCTGTCTCCCTTGGATCGCCCGCCGCTCCCCGAGCCGGTTTCCCCGGATCTCCGCAGATTCAGCACGCACTGTACCCGCAGGGGCAACTGCGGCACCCTTCGCGATGGTAGAGCGTCGCCTGACCACAGGAGGGGCAGAGATCACCCGAGCCAGCCATGGGCGTGCCGCCGTAAACAGCCGCGTCGTGAGCGAGCCCGGCAGCCTCGGCGAGTACCCGAGCTACGGCATCCGGCAGGGAGCGGACTCGCTGGGCGCCGAAGCTGAGGGAATGACCGCCTCCGATCCCGGCGAGTTGATCGACAATCGCCGCGACGCGTTCCCGCGCCGAGATCTGCCCGGGTAGTCGCAGGCATAGCGAGCAGAGGCGACCGATGGCCTCGGAAAGCCCAGCGATGTCGCTGCCCGCCTTGCCGACGTTCAAGAAGACCTCGAACGGTTGACGGTTCGCGCCTTCCTCGCGCACATTGATCGTCACGAAGGCGGTGCCGACCGGAGTCTCGGCCCGATAGGTCGTTCCCGCGAGTACGCGTGGTCGTGGGGCGAGTCCGTCGACGGGCGCTTCCTCCTGGTCGGCGTGGGAGAGCACCGCCTCGCGAGACCCGTCTCGATAGTACGTTATGCCCTTGCAGCCGAGGTCGTAGGCCAGTTGGTAGAGCTGCTTGACGTCCTCGACGGAATGGCTTCCGGGCGCATTGACAGTTCTTGAGATCGCCGCGTCGGTGAACTCCTGGATCTTCGCCTGCACCCGGACGTGCTCCTCGGGCGTGAGCTCGCCGGCGGTGACAAAGGATTGCGGGAGTGGCGCATCGGGGTGCTCCTGCCGCACGAGCTTGAAGTCGTAAATCGGCTCGATCCCCGAGGACACCCCGGCCAAGAGACTGGTGGTGCCGGTCGGGGCCTGACAGGTGATGGTCCCAAGACGGATCCACCACTGGTCATCCTGGCCTCCTTTTTCGAGCTCGTGGGGAGTCGGGAACCAGTCGCTGAGCCGGCCGTGCTGGACGAGCCAACGGGTGAACGCCCACCGGGCATGGTCGGTTAGCTCACGGAACTCGCCGCGCTCGTACCGAATCTTGAGTCGAACGAGCCGCTCCGCCTCCTGAGGCGAAAACCCGCGGGTGCGGAGACCGAGCGCCGCGGCCGTCGGGCCCACCGTCCAAAAGTCGATCACGGACATTCTCCTTTCCATTGATCTGACTCCTACCGCCGGACCGCCAGCTCGTCGTCGTGCTGAGAATCTGGTGCCGGTGATCGAATGTCAGATCAGCCTTGAGAAAGATCGGTAAATCCAATCGACCTCTCTTCTTCCTTGCTCCGTCTGAGTTTCCCGTTACCTCCTGTCGTCGCTTTCCGGTCTGGCTCTGATCGCTGGCCCTGGAGAGCAAGCTCGTTTTCGATCCAGCACCCGCGCGGCCGAGTCACGCCGTGTGTCCGTTTGGACCCAGAACGGGAGAGCAAGCTCGCGGGTCGGGCGCTCCGACCACATCCCAGTGAATCCGAGGACCGGACTGTCCCCATCGGCTTTTCGGGAGCAAGCCGACCAAACCACAAAACATAGGACCAGCGTAATTGCGCCCAATTACCTGTCGATTTCCTGTGGATTACCCGGCAGACGAACTTGGACGGGTTTTGGAAAAAGAAGCTCAAGTGCGGCTGGCCAGGCGACCGTGGCGTCGCGGCGGATTCCGAATCAGGGAAGCCTTGAGTTTCCTGTGAATTACCTGGAGGGGAGCAGGGCGCTAACAGCGCTCGGGAGAGGGGCCGATGAAGGAGAAAAACGCATGCACGCGGCGGGTAGGGCACCAGCCGAATTTGCGCGTGAAATCGCCAAAAAACTCGTGTGATTCGTCTGGCTATTAAGGATCTGATCTGTATTTAGTCGTGGTTACGGTGCGGGAAGGTAGGCGGAGGATTGCGGGCGGTGGGTGCAGGGGCCGGGAGTTTGACCTGCGCGTCAACGCTGCTGAGCACGACCGCCTACGATGGTTGAATGGACCAGCCCGAGAGTCTTCTCGTCTCTCGCCCCACCACTGCTGACAACCTGATCACCACCCCTGCCTCCAGCGTGTCTCAGATCGTCGCGTGCTCCCCCGGACTGTTCTCTCCCGCTGCAAACCATCGCGCTACCTGGTATTGCGAGAGAAATACACTCAAATGGCATCTGGACGGTTCAGCTCCGCGTTGAAGGCCGCCAGCCCGCGCAGGTGGTCGTCGCTCTCGTAGAGCGCGCAGGTCGCCTTTAAAAATGCCGAACTCCGTTGGATCGACCCCACCCACCCGGTATTGCGCCCAAGCATCGCCCGCGATCACGAATCGGTCGCGCGGCAGATCGAGCACGGGCGAAAGCTGAACCAAGCCGGGTCACCAGTTGCGCCCCGTCGACGATAGCGGTCTTGTCTCTATCTGCGCGCATTGATGTAACAAAATCTTTCCCGCCGCGTTCTGGCTAACAAGGTGCCTGGCGGCACAACCTTGCATATTGGACACATAGGTCGTCTCGTATCGTGTATCCGAATACCCGTGTGGACGAGAGGTCGATCTCAGCTCCGTCGGGTGAGCGCGGAAGGAACAGATGGCAGTGAGCACGAGTCCGGTCGGTGAGAGGACGCCACGACTGCACCAGTCGGTGAGGTTCTCTCCGCCGTTACGGCGGCGGCTTCGCCTCTGGGCCGCTTTCCTCGATCGCGAGATATCCGAGATCGTCGAAGAAGCCGTGACGGCGCATCTCGACACGCTCGAGAGCGAACGCGCCGAACGCCGGCTTCCGCCGCTCCCCGATCCCTGAGGGGCGAGTGATCGATGTCCGCACGTGTGGAGGCTGGTGGAGGGAGGTAACCGATGGCTGTATCAGCATTGTCACCGACTCGCGCGCTGCACCAGCCGCGCCGACTGGACTGGCGCGCAGTCTTCGGGCTTTTTCTTCTGCTCCTGGCGACCGGTGGCTCGATTGCCTTCTGGAGCGCCTCGTCCG
>DATLRG010000759.1:0-2685 GCA_035534795.1 Chloroflexota bacterium | reverse complement strand
TCCCTCACCCTCGCCCTCTCCCAGCCGCAGGAGAGGGAAGATCTTCCCTCTCCCAGCGGGGAGAGGGCGAGGGTGAGGGAACCCGGACCGGCAGGCCAGTTCCAGCGCAACCGGTTCTAAAACCGGCAGAGCGCGACGAGTTCGCTCGATTGCTCGACGAGCAGGTGGTGGAGACCGCGCACGATCTTCGGACGGTGGCGCTCCAGATCAGGGACCGCCCGGAGATCGGCTTCACCGGCTGGTGCAGTTACGAAGCAAAAGGCGCGGGCTGGACCGGCGAGACCTTACGCCAATTGAACGCCCTGGCCGACTTCGCCTTCTACGCCGGCGTCGGCAGGAAGACGACGATGGGCCTGGGCCAGACACGGCGCACGGGGTAGGGCCATGGAAGACGATTACCTGCCAATCTCCATCCGGGAGCAGAAGTCTGCTCCCGGTGCTGAAGGAAGAAGTAGGGCCATGGAAGACGACTATCTGCCGATCTCCATGCTCAACGCCTTCGAGTACTGCCCGCGGCGCTTCTACTACGAGTACGTCCTGGGCGAGATGCTCGTCAACGAGCACGTCCTGGAAGGTCAGTTGCGGCACGAGCGGACCGACGCGGGCGGCGTCGAGCGGGGCCCGAAGGGCGCCCCCGACACGACGGTGCGCCGAAGCGTGCGGGTCTACTCGGACCGGTTGCGGCTGATCGGGGTCGTCGACGTGGTGGAAGAGGACCCGGGCGGCATCGTGCCGCTCGAATACAAAAAGGGTCGCGGCGGGCACTGGCTGAACGATCACGTGCAGTTGTGCGCCGCGGCCCTCTGCCTGGAGGAGCGGCTGAGGACGACGATCACGCACGGTTTCATCTTCTACTTCGGTCCCCGCCGCCGCGTGCGCCTCGCGTTCACGCCCGAGCTACGGCGTCTGACCGAGACGGCGGTCGATAGCGCGCGGGCGGTCGCGCGGGCGGGACAACTGCCGCCGCCGCTGGTCGACGATCGGCGTTGTCGGGATTGCAGCCTGGAGCCACTCTGCCTGCCGCGGGAAGTCCGGCGGTTGACGGGGATGGAAGAGTAGGGGGACGCCGTGTCGACACTGTACCTCACCGAGCAACGCTCCGTCGTCCAGAAAGACGGCGACGTCATTGTCGTGCGGGTCCCCGAGGACGCCAGGACCGGGCAAAAGGCGCGCAAAGTCGAAGTACCCATGCTGAAGATCGATCGCGTCGTGGTCGTCGGGAACGTTACGCTGACGATGCCGTTGATCCACGCGTTCCTGGAAAGCCAGATCGACGTCTGTCTCCTGTCGTACCACGGACGGTTCCGCGGGCGACTGTCCGGCGAGTTCAGCAAGAACGCGCCGCTGCGCATCGCCCAGCACCGGGCCGCGGCAGATTTCGAGCGCAGCCTCGACCTGGCCCGGCGGTTCGTCGTCGGCAAGCTGGTGAACCTCCGGACCACGCTGCTGCGGCACAACCGCAAAGCGGATGATCCCGCCGTGGCGCGAGCGGCCGCGCAGCTCAAGGCCGCGGTCGACAGCGCCGAGGACGCGCGGGACCCGGACCAGTTGCGCGGGATCGAGGGGTCGGCCAGCGCGGCGTACTTCGGCGTCTTCGACCGGCTGATCCGCTCGGACAGCTTCGCTTTCGAGAAGCGGACGCGCCGGCCGCCGACCGATCCAGTGAACGCTCTGCTCAGCTTCGGCTACGCGCTGCTGACCGGCGACGTCGGGACCGCGGTGAACGTCGTCGGCCTCGATCCGTACGTCGCGTTCCTGCACGTGGCGGTGTACGGACGCCCGGCGCTGGCGTTGGACCTGATGGAGGAGTTTCGTCCGCTGATCGTCGATTCGGTGGTGCTGCGGATGGTGAATAACGGGGAGATCAAACCGGACGACTTCGTCGACGATCTGGGGAGCTACCGTCTGACCGACGGGGCGCGCAAGCAGTTCCTGTTGCAGTACGAGACGAGGCTGGGCGACGAGATCAGCCATCCGACCTTCGAATACAAGGCAACCTATCGCCGGTGCCTCGAGCTGCAAGCGCGGCTGCTGGCGAAAACGCTGACCGGCGAGATTCCGGACTACCCCGAGTTCGTGACCCGGTAGAGGGAGCATCCTCCGGTGGCCCAGACCGCGCGCGGCAAGGACTTCTACGTCGTCTCGTACGACATTCCCAACGACAGCCGGCGGAATCGCGTTCACAAGACGCTGACCGGATTCGGCCAGTGGCGGCAGTACAGCCTCTTCGAGTGCTACTTGACGCGCAAACAGCACCTGCAACTGATGAGCCGGCTGGCGAAGCAGATCAGACCGGCGGAAGACCACGTTCGGATCTATCAACTGTGCCAGGGCTGCGAGAAGCGCGTCGAGACCATCGGCGGCCCGGCGCCGGAGGACCCTCTGACCTACCTCGTCTGAACTCGCGCCGGAGAACGACGGCCACCTCACGACGCTCAGTACGATCGAGCAGGGCCGCGAGCGCGAAAGCTCCGGGAAAAACCCCGTGAGCGCTCGCAGGCGCGAGGCCAATCCAGCCGCCAGGTTCACGACACCACGCGACCGCCCAAGCCGCTCATTCAGCAGTTTTCCGCCGAGCGCTCGCAGACTCGAGATTCGTGCTACAATAGCCCCTACCGGCCGCCAGAAATTTTGGGCCCCGGAACCCACCGTCCGAAAGCGGAGAATCCCGAGTAGGGGATTGAA
>DATLRG010000758.1:0-4559 GCA_035534795.1 Chloroflexota bacterium | reverse complement strand
GCTGTGCTGGATTTGCTGCGCAAATCCAGCACAGCCTTGCTGTTCTCACCGTGGACTTGCTTACGTCTACCCCGGCTCGCCATCCCTCGCCGCGGTGAGAAGTTGCGTACCAATTTGCTATTGCTGCGACGGCAGTTTTCTGCTATCCCTGATAGCAAGCAATCTGCGTGTCGGCCATCTCTCTTGCCTGACTTTCGCGTCGTAGGGGGTTGACGTGCGTCGTCTGAGCGCGCTGATCTGGGCGATCCTCTTCGCAATCGTCGGTAGCTCCGCGATGATCGCGCAGCCTACCGTGGCCCAAGCCTCCGGAAGCCTGCGGGTGGCGCTGTCCCATCACCACGCTGCGTTCGTCGACCACGCCAAACACCTGGGGCCAGCCAACGCGACCGACCAGCTCGACGTGACGATCTGGCTCCAGCCGCGAGATGCCGCGGGGCTGGTGCAACTGGCAGGGGACGTCTCGACGCCGGGGAGCGCCTCCGACGGCCAGTTCCTGACCCCGGGCGCATTTGACGCGCGCTTTGCTCCCAGCGAGTCGAGCTACGACGCCGTGGAGAGCTACTTGCGGGCGCAAGGTCTGAGCGTGACCCGGACCGTCCAGAATCGCCTTTACGTCACCGCTCACGGCACGGTTGCTCAGATCGAGGCGGCGTTCGGCGTGGACCTGGAGCGCTACGAGGTCGGTGGGCAGAGCGTCCTGGCAAACGCGAACGACCCGACGCTGCCGGCCGCGCTGGCCAGGAACGTCGCCGCGATCGGCGGGCTAGACGGCGCCGCCGTTGCCCATCCCAACGTTGCCACGGTGCAGCCGCACGGGACCAAGCCCACGCCAGTCCGGCCGCGGCGGCAACTTCCGACGTACGCCCAGCTCTGCGCCGCGATCGCGCCGAACGCGACGCCGGGCTACATTCCGTGCCCGTACGATCCGGCCGGTCTCGCGGCGGCGACCGGCTTCGCCAACAGCGGCGCGAGCGGCGCGGGTCAGCGCATCGCGATCGTCGAGGCCTACGGCAGCCCGACGCTCGCCGGCGACCTGCAGCTCTTCGATGCCACCTTTGGCGTCCGGTCGGCGCGGGTCACCCAGATCGGCCCCACGACCTTTGACGCCAGCAATCCGAACGCGCAGGGCTGGGACCTCGAAACCAACCTCGACGCCGAGTGGGCCCACGCGCTGGCACCCGACGCGTCGATCCGACTCTACGTCGCGCCGACCAGCAGCAGCGACCTGCTCTTCGCGCAGGTAGACCAGATCGTCGCCGACGACTCCGCTCACCTGGTCTCGCTCTCCTGGGATGACCCCGAGGACCTGGTCCCGCCCGCCTTGCTCCTGGCCCAGAACACGGTCTTCCTGGCCGCGGCGGTGGAGGGCATCGGCGTCGACGTCGCCACGGGCGACTGCGGCGACAACTCCGCGTGCCTCGGCGTGCCGACCGCTAACTTTCCCGCCTCGTCGCCATTCGTCACCGCCGTTGGCGGCGTCTCGCTCCTCCACGATGGCACGCTGACCCCCTGGGGAACGGCGGTCTGCTACGAGGAACTCGCCACGAGCGCCCCGGGGATCCCGGCGTGCTCGAATCCTCCGCCAGCGTTCGACGGGGGCGGGGGCGGCGGCTACAGCGCGGTCTTCGCGGCTCCGCCCTGGCAGCGGGTCGCGGCAGGCTTCGACAACCCCATGCGTGGCTTACCCGATGTGTCGATGGACGCCGATCCATACTCCGGTGTCTGGATGACCCTCGATGGCGGCTACCTGCCGATCGGCGGCACCAGCCTGGCCGCACCAACCTTCACCGCGGTGATGGCGCTGGCCGACCAGGTGGCACGACGGCCCCACGGACTGGCAACGCCCTGGCTCTATCAAGTCGCGAGTCCCGCCGGCGCGGTCCGCGACGTTCTGCCGACCACGACGTCGTTGCTCTACCTGAGTCTCGGGTCTCGAAACCTCTACCAGATCGGCTTCGGCACCGATCAGGGGCTGCTCGCGGGGACCGGCTGGGATGACGCCACCGGGCTGGGGATACCGACCGGGAGCGAGTTCCTGACCGCTCTCGATCGCCTTGACAAGAGATGAAACAAATGATAATTTGTGAGAGCTATGACAACTCCATTGCCGGTCAGAGTTACCGCGGATCACGAACGTGAGTTTTACACCGTCTCGGAAGCGGCTCAACTCCTAGACGTGAGCCAGGCCACCGTGTGGCGCTGGATCGCGGCAAACAGGCTTCCTGCCTACCGCGTCGGACCGCGTCGGATTCGCATCAGGAAAGAGGACTTGGAGTCGGTGATTTCTCCCGTCCAAGAACGGTGGATCAGCATGGACCCAGAGAAAGAACGCGACGACATTTGGGCCAGCTATGACCCCGAGCGGATGCGTCAAGCCCTCCGGGACAGTGCCGGTGCATTGGCAGGGGTTGAGCGCGAAGCACTCCTCGCCGACCTGCGCGCCGGGAGGGTAAAAGACAAAGACAAGGGGACCGAAGTGCGCTACCAGGAACTGATCGGCAAAGACATTGGCGGCGCGGTGTCCGGCGGCCTCGACAGTTGCACCGTGACCGCCTGGCTCCGGGAGCAGGGAGCGCGACCCCACTGCTTCGTCGTCGACCTCGGGCAACCGGATGAAGCCAATCTCGACGACGTTCCGCGGCGGATGCTGGCCTGCGGCGCACTCGAGGCCGCGGTCATCCCGGGTCAAGCGGCGCTCGCGCAGGCGGGGCTGAAGGTCATTCAGGCCCAGGCGCGCTACGAGGGCGGCTACTGGAACACGACCGGCATCGCCCGCTACGTCACGACGGCGCTGATCGTCCGCGAGCTCGAACGGCGCGCGATTGGCGTCCTCTACCACGGTGCGACCGGCCGCGGCAACGACCAGGTCCGCTTCCAGCTCGCGACGAACATGCTGGCGCCGCGGATGCAGGTCTACGCACCCTGGCGCGATCCGGCATTCGTGGACCGGTTCGGCGGCCGCGCCGAGATGCTGGCCTACTGCGCCGAGCATGGGCTGCCGGTCCGCGCGACCGTCGAGAAGCCGTACTCCACCGACGCCAACTTCCTCGGTCTGACCCACGAGGCCGGCAAGCTGGAATCGCTCTGCACCCCCGCGGCGCACGTCGAGCCGGGCATGGGCGTCTGGGCCTGGGATGCCCCGGACCGCCCCACGGTCCTGACGGTCCAGTGGGAGGCGGGCGTGCCGGTGGCGATCGACGGACAGAAGCTGCCACTCGTCGACCTCTTCCACGCCGCGAACCGCATTGCTGGCGACAACGGCGTCGGCATCGGCGTTCACGTCGTCGAAAACCGCTTCGTCGGGATCAAATCGCGCGGCGTCTACGAGGCCCCGGGCATGGAGTTGCTCGGCACCACCTACGCGTACCTGCTGCAGCTCGTCCTGGATCGCCGGGCGCGCGACCTCTATGATGGCATCTCGCGGCAGATCGCCACGCAGATCTACCAGGGCTACTGGTACGACCTCGCCACCACCAGCGCACTCGCGTCCCTGGAGCCGATCCTCTCGCTCATGACCGGCACCGTCGCGGTCCGGCTCTATAAGGGTAACCTGTTCTTCGAGGGCATCGAGGGCGCCGAGCACTCGCTCTATCGCCCCGACATCGCCTCGATGGAACGCGTCGGCACTTTCGACCACGTCGACGCGGAGGGTTTCCTGAACGTTCTCGGCGTTTCCGCGCGCAATTATGCCGACAAGCAGTTCAAATCCCTCGACCGTGGCGAGTAACGAGTGATGAGTTACTGATCGCTGCATCAGGGCATGAAACGTGAACGCCGCGCTCCGAGTTCCTCGCCTTCACGTTTCACGCTTCGGTCAGCAGATTTCGCCGATGTCGAAGGAGGTAGGTGTGATGTTAGAGGAAATAGCCCTGCGCAACTTTAAGCTGTTCGACGAGGTCGGCGTCGACATCAAGCTTGGCGGCATCACCGTCCTCATCGGCCCCAACGGAACCGGTAAATCCAGTGTGCTACAAGCGCTTGGCCTTTTGAAGCAATCCCGTCAGCAGGACCATTTCAGGTTCGATGGGCCGCAGATCTGGCTGGGATCGTTTCGAGACATCGTGCATCACCAACAAACAAATCGCCGCGTTTCTATCAACCTTTCCGCATCATACAACGACTTCAACCCCCCCGGCGTGATGACGCCGCCCATCCCACGATCAGGAGTTTTCACGTACCATACCGAATTCGCCGATCGGGTTGGGCTCACTCTCAACGAGGGGAGCATTGGGGGATCAGCCGATCGTCTGCGGGCCTCGTGGTCTCCCGCAGTGAGCTGGACCGAGCCTGAACAGGTAACGTTCGACGATGGAATGACGACCGTAAAACCGGGCCCATCGAACACGATCACAAATCCGCTGAATGTCGTTTCGGCAGTATCATCCGCCTCTGGCGAGCGGCTGAACGAAGTGGCGCGCAGTCTCCGTGATTTGTTCTTGACCCTCTTCACGCTAACCGGACAGGTCTACCTCGTGCCGGCGATTCGAGGCTTTGGACAATCCACCTACGAGATCCTACCGGAGATTTCGTCTACCGATCTTGTCGAGGCAGGGGGGCCA
>DATLRG010000757.1:0-3271 GCA_035534795.1 Chloroflexota bacterium | reverse complement strand
GGGTGAGGTGTGGACTAAAGACGGTGTCACGCTGCCGAACGGCACCAAGGCGCAGAAGGTCTACAAGCACAAACTGCGTGCCGCGGAGCTGCAAGGCGGGCTGTGGATAGTGGACGGAAAGCAATACGACAGCCCCTCTGCGGCTGCTGGTGCTATTACGGGATCGATGGTCAACGGCTGGACGTTTTGGGAAGTCAAGCGCCCCGGCGATGCGACATGGGTGCTGTTGGACAACCTCCGATCACGGACGGTAAGGTAGCCGGAGTGATGAGCCGTGCGATCGACGAGGGACCTTATCTGAAGGAGCCAGCAAACGGAGCTCTCGAACGAGCGTTCCGAAATCGCGATAGACCGAGGTGTTCCAAAGGAGATTTCTCGGCAGGATTCATCGCTACGCTCAAGTGGTTGAATCTGTACGAAAGGTACCGCCTTGAATTGCCCCGACGCCAATAGACTAAATGCCCTCGCCTGCTTGTGCGTCACAGGCAAGTGCGCTCTTGGTTGGGGGTGACGCCATTGCTCTGTAGAAGGATCGAGCCTGCCGACCTGCCAGACCTTTATCCTGTTATGGTCAAGTGTTGAAAACAGGCTTAGATGACGCAACGCCCGGCGTCGAGGGTCGGGGGCTGGTCGTATCGTCCGATGATCGCACGGCCGCTGCGAATCTGAAGCGGAGGGCCAATGAGGTAGCGCGCTCCCTAGACTGGTCAGGCGACGACCGACCAGGTGAAATGGCCTTGGTTAGTCCATCGCCGTCTTCTGCGACGCGTGACGCTGCCTCTGGTCGTCGGGTTGGTCATGCTCGGATTCGTGGTCATCGACCGGACAAACGACCGCCTAAGCTGCGGTCGGGGATGGAACGCGGACGGTCGCGAGAATCGGAGGCTGCTCCGTGGGAATTGGCCGGCCCTCTGCACGCAATGCCTCGAGATGCGCTGCGATTGCTTCACGTGCGTCGGCCAGGACTTCCTCGATAGTCTCTCCCTGAGCAAAGCAACCACCGAGAGCCGGTACCTCGGCCCAGAATCCCCCCTCTTCGGCCGGGTGGATGACGACCAGATAGTCCATGTCAGCCCTCTCCCTCCAACAGCCGCGTAAACTGGTCCTCGGTGAGCCCCGCCTTCCGAATCATGGCTTTGAGAAGACCAATTTTGATCGGATCGCGGCGTCCCGAGAAGGTAACGATCTGGCCATTCGGCATCTTTATGTTGACGTGGTCACCCTTCCCAGATCGGGCAGTGCCACCGGCGCGCTCCAACGCAGCGATGGCATCGCGTGGACGGATGCCGCGGAGCTCTGGCACAGACTCGATCCTGATGCGGCTTCGTCGGGTTCCGATCACCGCGTGAATCTATTGTAGCCGATTCCCTGCCGAAGCGGCACAGAACTCGCTTTCGGGGGAGAGATGACGGTGGGGAGACCTCGAAGACGATGAACCCACCACGCGACCCTCCACCAACGAACACCGCGCCGGCGCCGAGCAACGTCACCGTGCTCGAAGAGGTGCGCCGGCAGCGGACGCTCGTGCTGGTGGTCGTGATGCTCGGCGTGATGATCACCGCCGTCGACACGACGATCGTGATCCTCGGTCTGCCGGTGATGATGGCCGACCTGCACACCGACCTGGTGAGCATGGTCTGGGTGATCATGGCGTACCTGCTGACGCTGACGATCCTGGGCACCCAGGTCGGTCGGCTCGGCGACATGTACGGCCGGGTGCGGCTGTACCAGGTCGGCTTTGGCGTGTTCACCGTGGGCTCGGTCCTCTGCGGGCTCTCGCAGACGGGCGCCGAGCTGATCGGGCTGCGCGTTCTTCAGGCGGTCGGAGGGGCGCTGATCTCGGCGAACAGCGGCGCGATCATCGCCGACAACGTGCCGGCGTCCGAGCGCGGGCACGCCTACGGACTGACCAGCATCGGCTGGAACATCGGCGCGATCCTGGGCATCCTGCTCGGCGGCGTCCTGATTACCTTCATCAACTGGCGCTTCATCTTCTTCATCAACCTGCCGATCGGGATTGCCGCGCTGGTCATCGGCTACCTCGTGCTGCGCGAGCGCGCGCCGCGACGGCCGGAGTCGATCGACGTGCTCGGGATGCTCTGCCTGGGGATCGGGCTTTTCCTGGTCCTGCTCGCCTTGACGGACATCGCGGGAACGGGCTGGACCATCGCCACCGGTCTGGCGCTCCTGGTGGGAGCGGTCCTGATCGTGGCCTTCGTCGTTTGGGAGAGCCACACGCCGGCCCCGCTGCTCCCGCTCTCGCTCTTCCAGCAGCGCGTGCTCACGGCGTCGATCTTCGCGGCTTTCTTTCAGGCGCTGGGGAACTACGCGGTCCTGTTCCTGGTGATCATGTACCTGCAAGGCGTCCGTGGACTCTCGCCGTTCGTCGCGTCGCTGCTGCTGACGCCGGGGTACGTCGCGGGCGGCTTCCTCGGACCGTTCAGCGGGCGCCTCGCCGACCGCGCTGGCGCGCGGCTGCCGGCGTCGGTCGGGCTGGGGTTACAGATCGTCGGCGTCGTGGCATACGCGACGCTGGGACTGACGACCGCGCTCTGGGTCGTCGTCGTCGCCGCGATTCTGAACGGCTGTGGCAGCGGGTTCTTTTTCCCGGCCAACAGCAGCGCGGTGATGGCCAACGCCCCGCGACACGCCTACGGCGTCGCCTCCGGTCTGCTGCGCACCCTGGCGAACGTTGGGATGGTGGGCAGCTTCGCGGTTGCGCTGCTCGCGGCCGCGGTGGCGATCCCGCGGGCCGAGGCCTTCGCGATCTTCCTGGGCACGACCACGCTGGGAGCGGGGCTGGCCCGGGCGTTTGTCCAGGGCTATCACCTCGCGCTGATCGTCGCGATCGTTCCGTTGTCCCTGGCGCTGTTGCTATCGATTTTGCGAGGACCGGAGCTGCGAGCAGGTTCCCCTGCGCAACAATAGACACGGGCTAGACGCTCAAGAATTGCTCAGGGTTTACGCCAGCCTGGCGTAGAATAGCGCGTAACGTCCCTTCAGGCAGATCGCTAGGGTGATTGGGAATTGTCGTGTACCGACTCGTCGATTGGTTGAACCAGATCTCGTGGCTGCCCGCCGCCTGTCGATCAAACGTGAACCCCAATATCTTGAGCCGGCGAACGACCTCGCGGTATCGGAAGCCGGCCAGCCGTCCCACACTACCCACCCACGATGAGAGGATAGTCGAATGACGCTCCGACTGGCTGGAGCTTCAGCGCGACTTTCCGCTCGTCCTGCGCATCGATGAGCTTCCGCGCGACGTCCCGAG
>DATLRG010000756.1:0-2856 GCA_035534795.1 Chloroflexota bacterium | reverse complement strand
GGGCAGACCCCGGTCGAGCGCCCGGACAATGCGCGCACGCAGATCCAGCGAGTATGCTTTCATCGGCAGGTCTCCTTGAGTAATATATTGTACCTATATTATACCTGCCTGCTCAATCCTTGTGCAACCGGCTCTAGTCCCGCGTCCCTTCGCCTGGCTTTTAAGCCAGCGACGTCCTCCCACGCTCGCCTGGCGCCATACCCGATTAAATTGTTAACCTCCATTAAGGCGGCGACGTAAGGCTTTACAAATAGAACCTAGCGGAGTCCACGGTAGAGACTCCTCCAGCCTCAACTTGGTCAACCGCCTCGAAGCTTCAGTAGGAGGGCGGTGTGCTCACGATCGTGCGCGGGAAGCCAACCGATGGGACTCTTCTCCGCGTCCCACGAGTCCGGCCCGAACGGACCGGATTCGGCCGGCCACGACTCCACCTCGGCGAGGATGGTTCGGTGGGTCTCGGCGATTTCCTCGCGGACCTGGGCAATCGACCGGTGGCGCCGGCGGTCCACCTCGGACTGGTTCCAACTATCGCCGTCCGTGGCGCTGTCCCACGCCCAGGTCACGGCGTCGCCCGCGCGCGCCTGGCGCAGGACGCCGAGGACCGCGGTGTCCACCGCTGCCAGGTGCGCGAGGACCTCTTTGGCCGTCCAGGTGCCGCAGACCGGCGCCATGGTCAGCGTGGCGTCGTCGATGCCCTCCAGGGCCGTGAACACTGCCTGGCGTTCTGACTGCACCGCGCTGATGAGCTGCTGCTTCATTCCGAACACTCCTTCTCTTTGTCGACCGGATCGATCGCCCGGCCGAGTGGTGGTGACGATCATAGAACAAATGTACGTGATCGTCAAGAGGCGGAGATCCATCCGGCGACGCCAGGATAGAATGGGGTGAGGAAATCGCGAAGGCTGCCGACTTCTTTGGGGGATGTGAAATCAGAGGGGATGCGAGGATGCCGCCCGTGCCGAATGGCGTGCCTGTGCGCGAAGGCTACGCTGACGAATGAGGTCAAGTGAATTCAGATCGTCCTAAAGATCATCCGCAGCGGATCGCCGTCGTTGGCAGCACCGGCGCGGGAAAGACGACGCTGGCGAAAGCGCTCGCCGGTCGGCTCGGCTGTCCACACGTCGAGCTGGACGCGCTGCATTGGGATCCCGACTGGATACCGGCCTCGCGCGACGTATTCCGCTCGCGCGTCGCGGCGGCCTTGTTCGCGGAAACCTGGGTCGCCGACGGCAACTACTCGTCCGCGCGCGACCTCGTCTGGGGACGGGCCGATACCCTCGTCTGGCTGGACTACCCGCTGCGGGTGATCCTACCGCGTTTGATCGCTCGCACGCTGAGACGCGAGTTGACCGGCGAGGAGCTCTGGAACGGCAACCGCGAGCGGCTCGCCGGCCTCTTCGCTCGCGATTCCCTGCTTCTCTGGGCGCTCAAGACCCACCGGCGCCGTCGTCGCGCGTACTCGGCCGCTCTGGCCAGCCCGGACTTCTGCCACCTCCAGGTGGTGCGCCTACGCTCCCCGGCCGAGGCCGACGAATGGCGCCGCGCGCTCCCGACGACGCCCTAACCTGTCCCGAGGAGTGTCCACTCCTCGCGATGGATCGCGTTCTCCCGGCAGGGCACGTGCTCCCCGCTTTCCGGCTCGATCCTCACGAGCCAGGACAATCGCAAGGTTATACGCTTCGCGCGGCCGTTTCTGATGCTGCGGTTACCCGTTCGATCAAGGCAAATGTCCTGGACGTTTCTTCACCCGATAGCTTGATCGTGATGAGGTCGGGGCCAAGCAAAAAGGACGTGCCCTGGTCCTTGCCGACCGATCGGACTGCCTCCCGTGCTTCAGCCTGGCGACGCTCGGGCTCGCGGTGTACGTCGACTTCTGTGCTTTCGATGGTCATGGCGATGAGTGGTAGCACCCCACTCATCCGTGGCTGGCGTAGTCGGTCTGTAAGACGCCACTCCTGGAGTGGGAAAACGGCCGTGGCGTGCTCTTTCGTCATGATCGCCTGTAATAGATCTATCTGCTGCCATGACGCCACGAATGCGCTGCCCCGGGTGTGTCCCATCCCGCGACCACGGTTAACTGTGGTGGTACCGTACCCAACCAGAAAGTTGACGTTCACCAAGGCAGCGGCACGGTGCAAACCGACCCTACCGCGGTTGGTTCTTCGCTGGTGGCTGATCCTGCGCTGCCGGTTGCTTTCCGGTTGGCGCGGCTGGCCTCCGCGGCGGTTCCTGGCCGACCTCGCGGTTGATCGGGGTGCGCCCGAACGTTTCCACGGCATCGGCGACCGGCGTTTCCTGCTCGATCAGTCGCTGCAACTGCTGGTAGAGTCGCGGCGGGGCTTCGCTCTGGTAAACGTAGGCGTTCTGGAGCGCGCGGGTATCTGCACTCGTGCCGCCACCGGCCTCGGACGAGACGCCAAGGGCGGTGTTTCCCAGGTTCGCCAGGTTGAGATAGTCGCCCGCCGAGGTAGCCTGGAAGTGGATCGGGACCGACCGCAGCTCGTCGTCGGTCCAGCCCATCAGACGGACCCACTGGTGATCGCGGCTATAGTCGTAGAGCGTCGGGACAAGACCTGCCTGTTGCATCGCAGCCCTCCTCGAACGATACCGGCAAGGGGGCAGAAGGTGTGCCAGGAATGGGGGTTAGCACCCAATATGAATGACCTCGACGTCGACGACGTCGAGCGCAAACGCACGTGGATCGCCGGGCGGCGTGTCCTAGAACGTCGGTCAAGAATTAGGCGACCTTGGATTGATCGGACAAGCGAGCGATGACGTGCAGGTTGTGAACGACCGCGGCGCGCCGCAGGTCAAAGAGATTCTTGCGGACACCCCGGTAACGGGCCCGGTCTCCCT
>DATLRG010000755.1:0-5204 GCA_035534795.1 Chloroflexota bacterium | reverse complement strand
GAGCCACTAGTTTCGCATTTTTTCCGGATGGCGCCGATGAAGGCCTGGCCGTGGCCGTTATCAAACTGCCGAGCGGCGGCAAAGCATTCGGCCGATAGGCCGAAATCCGCAGCGCCACGCCTTTCCAGATCGAATTCGGCCGGTTGGCTCCTCCCTGGCACCCCCGGACCGCATCAAGATCAGTCTACCCAGCAGTCTGTTGACTGCGGTCGTCGAAATTTGCGAAACTAGTGTGCCCGTTAGCCCGGGCTCAGGACACGACGTTCTCCGGTTGTCCCGCGAGGAAGCAGCGGATATTGCTGATGGTGGTGTCAAGAATGCGTTGGAGGGCCTCACGGCTGTAAAAGGCGGCGTGGGGTGTGATGATGCCGTTCTCGCGGCGCAGCAGCACGTGGTGGCGCAGGAGGGTCCGCAGCTTTTCCTCGGCTCCGGGCGTCGCCAGAAGACGCTCCTGCTCGGCGACCAGCTCCTCTCCTTCGACGACGTCCAACCCGGCCCCGGCGAGAATGCCTTCATCCAACGCCCACGCCAGCGCGGCCGCGTCGACCAGATCGCCCCGCGCCGTGTTGATCAGCGACGAACCGTGCTTCATCAGACCGAAGCGCTCCCGGTTCATCAGATGGTGGGTTTGCGGCGTGGCGGGGACGTGCAGGGATACGACATCGGAGCGGCGAAGAAGATCAACGAGCGGGACGTAGGCAAAGCCGAGGACTTCCGCGACGAGCGGCTGCGGCTTGACGTCGTACGCCAGAACGTCCATGCCAACGCCCCGCGCAATTCGGACGACGTGCACGCCGATGCTGCCGGTCCCGATCACGCCGAGCGTCTTGCCGTTAAGATCGAACCCTTCCAGGCCATCGAGCGAGACCTGACCGTGCAAAGCGCGCTCATAGGCCTGGATGATCTTGCGGGAGAGGCAGAGCATCAATCCAAAGGTGTACTCGGCGACGGTATTCGCGCCGTAGCGCGGCACGTCGCTCACGACGACTCCGCGCACCTTGACGGCCGCGACGTCAATCTGGTCGTATCCCGTGGAGCGCGTCGCGATGAAGCGGAGCTTTGGCAGGTGGTCCAGGACGGCGCGTGAGAGCGGGGAGCGAATGAAGGTGGAGATGATCGGAACGTCCTGGACCTGGGCTGCCGTCTGCTCGCTCAAGGACTCCGGGAAGAATCGGAGAGGGAGGTCTGGTAGGTGGGTCCGGAGGTAGTCCTCCTCCCAGGGTCGGACCTCGACGAAGGCGGCAGATTGAGTGGGTGATGCTATGGATCACCTCTCTCAGCCACGCTGCGCCGTCGTCGGCACCGGCTGGGCTGGCTCCTCCGCTCCCTTGAAGCCCTCGGCCATGAACTCGCGCTCGGCGACCGCCAGGGCCTTGCCCATCTCGGCGTGCACCGCCTCTTCGGGGATGGTCTTGGGGAAGAAGCTCTTGACAATGCCGAGTGAGCGGTTCGTCTTCTCGATCGAGCGCGCCCCGTCGGTCTCGGTGCCGCACATCGCACGGATGGCGTCGACGTTTTCGGGGATCGCGATCGCTTCGTTGTCCACCTGATAGGTCAGATATAGCTCACGCCCATCGGATGCCAGCGCGTCCTCCCACACCGCGACCTCCCACATGTCGTGGCGCGGGCGCAGCAGGTCGCGCATCAGCTCGATGACCGAGTTCAAGGCGACAAGGCCGTTGCTCCAGCGCACGAAGGCGATCCGGGGCTCTTCCCAGAGGGCGTGCCTGAGGTCGTCGAGGCTGACCGGACGCGTGGTTTCGACCATGGCGTAGTGCAGGTGGCTCAGGTTGTAGGGGCCGGCCCCGGCCATCGTCGTGATGTCCAGGCCCTTGAGCACCGTCTGGGCGTCCGGGCCCTGGTGGCTCGGCACCTTGGTCTCGGGGACCGCCGTGTTGATCATCCCGTTTTTGTGGCTCTCCCAGGGATCCGTTGCGCGTCGCATCAGCACCGCCCGGGCGCGCTTGATCCATCCGCGCTTTTGAAAGGCGTGCATCATCCGGCAGAGCGCGGTCGTGTTGCAGGAGACGACGCGGGTGTAGCGACGGTTGAGCGCCTCGCCGTAGTTGACCTGGGCGGTGAACGAGAAGCCGGTCAGCTCGTGCTTCTCGCCCCCCTGGAAGATCGCTTTGACTCCTGCCTGCTCGTAGACTGGCTTGTTCTTGGCGCCGATGCCCTTGGGCGTACAGTCGACGACGACGTCGGCCTGGCGCAGCAGATCGTCGAGCGTTCCGATGACCGGGATGCCGGCTTGCTCCATGATCGGGCGTTTGTCGGGCGCCGAGGCGTAAATCTGATAGCCTCGCTCGGCCGCGACGCGAATCCGGTAGTCGAAGACGATGTCGGAGACTCCGGCCAACTCCATGTCGTCCTGACACGCGACCGCATCGGCGACGCGCTTCCCGATGACGCCGTAGCCGTTGACCGCGACCCGCACCTTCTGATTATTTGCCATGTGGTGACCTCGCAACGTAATCGCCGGTCCACGAGAGAGTTAGGTGAGAGGATGATGGACAATGGACAAGGATAAGGATTGACGCGGACGAGCGCTGCCGCGCGTGCTGCAACTTTGATACCCAGCCACGGAGGAGCCATCACGACGCTCCTCTCTAAGACCGCATCGTTCGACTGATTGCTCGGCTCGGGGGAGCGGCGCGAAACGTGCCCCATGATCGACTCGCAGGATTCAGGCATTGTTCAGGACGAGGCGGGATATTTTCGGGCGCTGTTCGAGGGGACGGTCTGAAAATAGAGAGGTGCCTCCCTCGGAGCCCGGCGACTCTGATGCGGTGCCATGGGAGCGAGAGGCAGACCAGACGCCGACGCACGACGAATCGGTTCAGGTTGCGCCATGGCGAACACATGAGGAGGGCAGACGTGGCAACGCAACCCACGACCTATGGTTTTGGTCAGCAGGTGAGTCTACCCTATGGCGAGGCGCTCGAGCGAACCAAGGAGGCGCTCAAAGCGGAAGGCCTCGGCGTGCTCTGTGAGATCGACGTTCAGAAGACTTTGAAGGAGAAGCTGGGAGCGGACTTCCGTCCGTACGTCATCCTCGGCGCGTGCAATCCGCCGCTCGCCCACCAGGCGCTCGAGGCCGAGTTCGACCTCGGGTTACTCCTGCCCTGCAACGTGGTCGTCTACGCCACCAATCACGGCTCTTTCGTCGAGGCGATGGATCCCGAGCCCGTCCTGGGATTGGTCGGGAATCCCAAACTCGCTCCCATCGCGCGGGAGGTCAAAACGCGGCTCCAGCGCGTGATCGCGCGGGTCGCCGGTTCGGCGGCGTGACAACGAGAAGCACGAGTCAAGTTGAGAGGAGGTCGCGGCGATGCGCGGACGTGACGCTGCGGTGATCATTGGAGCGGTTGTGCTCGTCATTCTGCTCGTCGCTTTGCTTGGCGGAATGATGATGGGATGGGGTGTGATGGGACCAGGAATGATGGGCTGGGGTGGCTTTGGATTCAATCCGTTGGGCTGGATCGTCATGCTCCTGTTCTGGGTGCTGATCATCGGGGGAATCGCCTTGATCGCGGTCTGGTTCTTCCGCGAGGCGACGCCCGCAGTGATGGGACCAGCCGCTCCGTCACGATCTCTGGAGATCCTGAAAGAGCGGTACGCCCGCGGGGAGCTCACCCGGGACCAGTACGAGGAGATGCGGCGCGAGATCGAGGGGAGGTAAGGCGCGATGCCTCGACGACCGCGAGCGGCCCTGTTCGCCGGCCTGGTGGCGCTCATCGTGGGGATCGTCGGTCTGGTCCTCGTCGCGCCTGTACTCGCCGCCTCCGGGCCATCGACCGGCACACCAGCCGGTGCGGTTGGGATGACGGGGATGGCTGGCATGAGGGGCGGACCGGTCGCTCCCGGCGCCACGCCGATCGGCATCGAGCTTGCCGCGGCGAACGCGCGGGCCTCCATTGCCAGTCTGGGCGATTCGAACCTCGAATTGAGCGAAGTGATGGAGTTCAGCGCCAACTACTACGCGCAAGCGATCGAGCGAAACACCGGGATCCACGCCTTCGAGCTCCTCATCGACAAGTATACCGGGACCGTCTTCCCTGAGATGGGACCCAATATGGTCTGGAACACCAAGTACGGCGTGATGGGTGGCATGATGCGGTGGCAAGGATTCGGGGCAGGGTCCGCTGCCGAGATGCCCATCGGACCGGCACAAGTCCAGCAGAACGCGCGCCAGTATTTGCGTACCCAGGGGCTGAACCTGGACGTCGGCGAGCCGGACCGCTTCTATGGGTACTACACCCTCCACACGCTGCGCGATCGACAGATCGAAGGGATGATCTCGGTCAACGGCGAAACCGGCGTGGTCTGGTACCACACCTGGCATGGCCCATTCGTTCGGGAGGTCGAGTTCCGGACCTGAGGAGAAGCGCCCATGCGCCAAACGTCGCCAATCGACCACGCCACGAGCGTCGCCCGCGCCCGGTACGATCGGCTCGCCGCGCTGTACGATCTCCTGGAAGCGCCGATGGAGCGCGGACGCTTCGCGACCTGGCGCCAATGCCTCTGGGCGCAGGTCAAAGGCCCGCGGGTGCTCGAGGTGGGCGTGGGAACGGGGAAGAACTTCCCCTTCTACCCGCCGAACGTCCAGGTGACGGCGATCGACTTCAGCCCGAAGATGCTCGAACGTGCCCGACGGAACGCCGAACGACTCGGCGTCCCGGTGGATCTTCGGTCGATGGACGTGCAACATCTTACGTTTTCCGATAACACCTTCGACGATGTGGTCGCCAGCTTCATCTTTTGTTCCGTTCCCGATCCGATCCAGGGGTTGCGCGAGCTTCGACGGGTCGCGAAGCCGTCCGGCACGATCTATCTCCTCGAGCACGTGCGGCCGCCGGGCCTGGCGGGCAAGGTCGCGGATCTTCTCAATCCTCTCGTGGTGCACTTGTATGGCGCCAACATCAACCGCTGCACCGTCCAGAACGTGGAGCGGGCCGGGCTCAGGATCGAGCGAGTCGAGAACCTGTGGGACGATGTGGTGAAACTGATCATCACTCGACCCGACAAATGACGGTCACCTGTCCGGGTCGTCGTTTGGAGTGGTCAGGTGGCATCTCTCACCGCCCAGCAATGAGGCACGAGCACTCGGCAGGACTTGCACCGTGCGGTTCAGCTTACTCCGAGTGCCGATTCCACCTCAGTCCACCGTGGTCCGCTGAAGGAGCAGCGCGTTCACCGCCACG
>DATLRG010000754.1:0-3046 GCA_035534795.1 Chloroflexota bacterium | reverse complement strand
GTAATGGATCATCGCCCGGCGGTCCGGCTCGTAGTAGGCGGAATCACCGACCTCGTGGCTCAGGATGTGGAAGTCGTGGTGGAAGAAGAGGCGTACCTCGCGGGCTCGCCCGTCACCATTGGTGATGGTGCACCTGCGGATCAGGACGTCCTCGTGGAAGTCGACCGCGTCGGCAAAGGCGAACGTGAGCGCGAGGTCGGGATGAGCGAGCCGGACCTCGGTGACGAGGGTTTCGTGCCCGTAGCGCAGGTCGCGTTCCCAGCCCGGGTCGCTCAGCCAGCGAAACTGACCTTCAACCCAGACACCGAATCGAAAAGGGTGGCCCAGGGAGTGGTTCTCGAGGCCGACGTGGGGCCAGAAGAGGTCGCGGATTTGGTACGCTTGGTCAAAGTTGACCAGTAAGCTACCATTGCCAATTGGCAGGTCACGTGGCATTGTCGGCTCCTTGATATGATCGATCGACCCCGGCCGAACCCGGCCAGATCCGCAGCAATTCCCCGACGCTCCACGCCTGGGCGATGCAGCCATCCGGCGGGTGTGGCGGATTGCCGTTGAAGATTTCGCTCACCTGACCCAATCCGGCCTCATTCAGGTGTCGAACGAGTCCCGTAAGGACTGGTTTCGGATCCCAGTCGTCGCCGCGCACCCGCTTGGCAACGTCGACGTACGGACCGATCAGCCAGGCCCAGACGGTTCCCTGGTGATAGGCGCTATTACGGCGAAACTGGTCGCCCCCGTACGCTCCGACGTACGCCGGCTCGGTCGGGGCAAGGCTGCGCAACCCCACCGGGGTCAGGAGGGCTCGCTCGACCGTACCCAGCATCGCTTCCCACCGACTCGGATCAAGAACCGGGTTGCTGAGACTCGCGGCGAGCAACTGGTTCGGGCGCAGCGCGGGATCATCCCCTTCCGGTCCATCCACGACGTCAAAACAGCAATCCCGTGGGGGATTCCAGAAGCGTCGATTGAAGCTGACGCGACAACGCTCGGAAAGTTCGGCAAAGCGGCTGACATCCTGCCCACGCACGTGGAGCCAGGCGCTCAGGAGACGCACCGCGTTATACCAGAGGGCCTGGATCTCAACCGGCTTACCCTGACGCGGCGTGACGACCCAATCGCCCACCCGGGCATCCATCCAGGTAAGTTGCACGCCGGGCGCGCCCGCTCGCAGCAGTCCGTCCAGGGGATCGACGCCGATTCCGTGGCGTGTGCCCTGCTCGTGCCAGCGGACCACGTCCTGGAGCACGGGCAGCAGCTCGTCGACGAGCGAGCGATCGCCGGTCGCGCGCGCGTAGCGGGCGAGGGTCTCGAAGAGCCAGAGCGTGGCGTCGACGGTGTTGTACTCCGGCGGCTCGCCGCGGTCCGGGAATCGGTTCGGCAGCAACCCTTGGTCGAGGTGGGTGGCAAAGGTGGCGAGGATCGAGCGCGCCTCTTGATATCGGCCGGTCGCCAGGCAGAGCCCTGGCAGCGCGATCATCGTGTCGCGCCCCCAATCGGTGAACCAGGGGTAGCCAGCGATCACCGTGCAGCCGGTGTTTTCCCGCTTCACCAGGAACGGGTCGGCGGCCAGAACGAGGCGCTGGCAGACCGAATCATCGGCGGTTGCCCCGTCTCGTCGCAACAGGGCGACCGTTCGGACGTGTTCCCGCCGGAGGCTGCGCTCCGGATCGGCCGCGAGATCCTCCGGATGCGTAGTCGCGATGAGTGTCGCGGCTTCGCCCGGCGCCAGTTCGACGACGAAGACGCCCGGCGTGTAGAGATCCTCCAGATCGTCAAGACCGCGCTCGCGCTCCCGACGGTGGAGAAAGCGCCAGTACCAGAGTCCGGTCTCGACAAAGCGACCGGGCGCCAAGCCGAGCCAGAGTGGCGTTGCGCCGGGAAATGCCTCCACGCGGCAGTGTGTGAGCTGGGAGTCGACCATAAACCGCCAGGCGGGGTCGCCGTGGGTGTGGGCGTGATCTGGCGATGGGTGGCGAAGGGCTCCAGGTGCAACCGGACCCACCCCGGGGCAGCTAACACCCGGTAACGGACGAAGGTGGTGTTCCGTCCCCGTTCCAGCCAGAGGGTCTTCTCCAGCGTGACGTCGGGGCAGCGGTAGCGCCAGACCGGCCGCTGGCCGTCGAGAGAAAACTCCTCGAGGTAGACGTGGCCGACCGGGTGAATCGTCCCGTCGTGGTACTCGGCCGCGTGGAGGGGATACTGGTCACGGCCGACCTCGATCGTGTCGTGCAGTCGGGCGAAGGGCAGGGTGCGCACTCCCGGCGGCCGGAGCGCCGCCATCAGCAGACCGTGATACCGCCGCGTGTCGACGCCGAGCACGGTGCCCGACGCGTAGCCACCCAGGCCATTCGTGACCAGCCATTCATACTGGAGGGCCGAGGGGAAATCCAGCAACGTCGAGCGGTCCAGACACTGGGCCGGGAGGGGGAACCGTCCGCGAACGCTCATCGCCGAATACCTTCCTTTCGGGCCCTCCGTCGTCACGGTGCGTCTCTGCAAAACCAACACTACGCCTGCGCGTTGGCCGGTGTCGGTAGTCCCTCCCACAATTGCCCTTAGCACACTCCCACTTGCCGGTCACTCGCGATCAGTCCAAGGCATTGCGGTGGTGACAATTGGTCGCGCCGTCCAGCTTCGGCGGCGATGATCGTCGGGGGGCTGGCCCCCGACGATCACGAACGGGAACAAGGAGGGGGCGAGGTGTGCACGCGGTCACCGGATTGAAAGCGCTCTCCGCAGGACAGGTGTCATAGTACCGCCATCGACAGCCTGTATCCGTAGCCGGGACCACACAAATGACCTACCGAACCTCTAAGTTGTGTATGCTGCGCTACCTATCGTGGTCAGTTGGCCAGAGAGTTGCGGTGGACTTGGTTGTCCGAAAGAATCGGCTGGGGCAATCGGTTTGCGCCCGGGCTGGGGGGATGGGTCAGGACGGCTGCTTGACGCGGATCAGTCGCGCCTGTCCCCCACGCTCGGTTCAACGTGCGCTGCGTGTCAGCCGGCAATGAGAGCCCACGCGTCAGAAAACGCGCGGGAGAGCTGA
>DATLRG010000753.1:0-2970 GCA_035534795.1 Chloroflexota bacterium | reverse complement strand
CCTTGCCCCACTCTCGCTTGCAAAGACTACCGCGACGTCTCCACCGTCAGACCGTTTGGCGCGGCCGCGATGACGATGGTGCCATCCTGGTCGGTGCGGTAGACGCGGCGGTTGGCGAGGAGATCGAGCGTCCCCGGCGTCGGTTTGGCGAACTTGCCGCTCGCGCCCGCCGGCAGCACCACGATGCTGGGATTGACGCGTTGGAAGAACCCGGGATCCAGCCCCCAGCGCGACGACTGCCCCGCCAGCTTCAGAATCTGAGCGGAGAGAGGCACGCCGGCCGCGACCAGGAGCGCTTGATCGGCCGGCTCTGCGCTCGCCCAGAGCACGCTCGTCCGCGCGAGCGCCAGCCGCAGCGCCAGGCCGGGTTCACGGGCCGCGGTCCGGCCACGCGCGGGAATCGCGGCGAGGGCGTAGACGTTCAGCACCGCCGACGGACCGAGCGCGACCCTCATTCCGTTCCGCCCGGGGATGACCGCGATCTGGCGCTGCGCCGCCGTCGCCTGCCAGTGCTTCTCGGCCACCGCCGAGAACCCGCTCGTCGGCACGATCACCCGCTGGATCGTCAGGCGTCCGGCCAGATCGTCCAGACCGGCCAGCGCCTGGTCGTCGCCGGCCGTCAGCGCCGCCAGCGGAATCGCCCGGTCCCAGAACGGCAGCGCCGGGCCGACCGCCCGGGCTGCCTGCGTGGCCCCCGCGCTATCCTGGACGTAGAAGCGCCCGCCGTCGACCAGTTGGACCAGCGCGGCATCGCCGGCGCCGACGTCGAGGAAGCTGACCTGATCGGTCGGCGCCGGCCGGTGCAGCAGGACCGCTCCGGCGAGTGCGAGCGGCAGCACCAGCGCCGGTACGAGCACCCGCCCCGGCACGATCGAGGTCACTTGCCGCCAGAACGCGGCGAGCGGCAGGCCCGGGCCGGTCAGCGGATTTGGCCGCGAGAAGAGGACCAACCCCAGCCCGGCGTACGCCGCCAGCACGACGCCGAGTCCCAATTGCGGAATCGCCAGGGCGGCGAACGGGAGCGCGCCGGCCCATTGTACCACCGTGACGATGGCGGCGAGCGGGAACCACGCCAGCAGGCCAAGGGCATTCCCTGCCGCCGGGGCCACCGAGCCAAACGCCGCCGTCAGCGCGGAAAGGCCGATCGCGAACGGCAGGAGCGGCATGACCACGGCGTGAACCGGCAGCGAGACGAGCGACAGGTGGTTGAACGCGGCGACGACCAGCGGCGCGCTGGCGACCTCGGCCGCTACCGTCGCACCGACGGCTTCGTGCAACGCCTCCCAGACGGCGCCCTTCCGGTGAGGGAGCCAGGACCCGACGATCGGTGCCAGCGCCGACATGCCGAGCGTGGTCACGAACGAGAGTTGGAAGGCCAGATTCCAGAGCAGGAACGGGTTGACCGCGGTCATGGCCAGCGCCGCCACCGCGAGCGCGTTGAGGGTATCGCGCGGGCGCCCCAGCGCTTGACCCAGCACGTAGACACCGCCCATGATCGAGGCCCGCAGTGCGGACGGCGATGCGCCGACCAGCAGGGTGTACAGGCCGATGCCGAGAACCGTTCCGCCCGCGGCCAGCATTGGGCGGAACGCCGCCGTCAGAACGCTTTCGACGACGCTGGCGACCAGACTGACCTTGTAGCCATCCACCGCGAGAATGTGGCTGGTGTTGGTCTGGGAAAAATCGTTGGCGAGGTCAGGGCCGATGGAGCGCGGTTCGCCCAGAGTGATGCCGCGAGCCAGCCCCGCTTCCGGCTCCGGCAACGCCTGGTCCAGCGCGGTCGTGGCCCGCGTGCGCACCCGCGCCACCAGCTCGAGCGGCGAGACTTCCCGATTGCCGAGCACTTGCACCGTGGGACGATCGGCCACGGCCACGATGCCCTGCTGGCGCAACGACGACTGGTAGGGGGGCAGCTGCGGGTCCGGCGTCAGGAGCACGCCGTCGACGATCAGCCGGTCGCCAACCTGGTATGGCGCGGATCCGACGACCCGGACCATCACCGCCCCGCGCGAGGGGAACCACTGGCCGCCCCGCTCGCGCCAGCGCGCGTCGAGCGGGAACTCCAGGCCGATTCCGTACGGCGCCGGGTCCGCGGCGACGACGCCCTGGACTTGCACGACGGAGCGTTCGGTGTACGCGGCGACGTCGGCGTCGCGCTGGCCATTCCAGTACGCCTGGTAGCGCAGGTCCGCGAGCGTGGCGGCGACGAGCGCGAGCAACAGCCAGACCATCCAGCGGACGCGCAGCGCGGCGATGCCAGCCACCACCGCCGGCCCGGCCAGGTACAGTTCCGTGATTCCGCCAGCCGCCAGCAGGAGTCCAAAGATCCAGCCGATGGCCAGTGATATGAAAATCATCGGGGTGAGCGAGGCCTCAACTAGGCCTCGAGGTGTCGAGAGCTTCAGCCAGGTTTGAAGGGGGGGGTGCCGTCGTCGGCCGGCGCCACCACGACTGGCGCAACGCCAAAGCGCGCGGCGAGGCGATCGCTCAACCCGTTCAAGGCCTCTTTGCTGAAACCCATCGCGGTGAGCGCGATCGTGTCGTCGGGATCGACGAAGAAGAGCGTCGGGGTCGCGACTGGATCGTAGAGCTTCGAGACGACGTAGTCGGGATAATCGTTCAGCACCGGGAACGTCGCGGTGCCAACCTGGCCCAGGAAAGTCTTGATCGCCTCCTCGGGGTCCTGGCCGATCGCCCAGAGGTGCCAGCCTGCCTGCGGATACGCCTGCCGCAGGCGCTGGAGATAAGGAAACGTCGTTTTTGAGGTCCGGCAGCTCGTCTTCCAGATCACCAGCAGCACCGGCCCCTGGCGCAGCGCCTCGCTCAGGGTATGAGGCTGCCCGGACAAATCGGCGAGAGTGAAGTTGGGGGCAGTCATGCCGGGTTCAAGCGTGGGCATCGTTTCCATCCTCGCCTGGTTTATAGTCAGCCCACGGTGAGAACTCCATGGCTGTGCTGGATTTGCGCAGC